>NZ_LR134338.1:1610000-1865000 GCF_900637055.1 Brevibacillus brevis | reverse complement strand
TCCAGCGCTTTTTCCTTGATCGTTTCAATATCAGGATCTACCTGGATCGTCGGACTAAAGGAAGAAATACCAAAAACGCGTTTCAATCGCTCCATAACCGCATAAGCGTCTTCACCGTGCAGCTCCACATACATCCGACCGTAATTGCGTCGAACTTTTACTTTAAAAAACGAGCGCAGTACGTTTTTCACACTTTTTACAAGGGCCTCTTCGAATTGATCGCGGTTTTTCCCTTTTAGCGCCAACTCACCATAACGAATTAAAATAACATCGTAGTTCATATTTATCTCCTTTTAGTTGTCCACACTATTTTCTATGAGCGGGGGCAGGCTGTTGTTTGATATATGTACGAAGCACATTGACGCATTCCTCTAACGCCTTCACAAACTGCTGAATGTCCTCCGCTGTATTTTCCCGGCCCAGACTGACCCGCAGAGACGACAACGCGCAATCCCGCTCAATCCCAATCGCAGTCAGAACTCTGCTTGGCTCATTGGCTTTGGATGAGCATGCGGACTTGGTGGATATCAGAAAGCCTTTCTCCTCCAAAGCATGCAGCAGGACTTCCGCTTTTACTCCTGGTACTGACAAGTTCATAATATGAGGAGCCGTATTCGCTTCCGGGGTATTCACCATGCAACCTTCAATCTTTGCAATCCCTTCACGAAGCTGTTGATTCAATTTTTGCAGCCTGATCATCTCGACGCTGCCCAGTTCTTCGAGAATCCGGATTGCTTTAGCCATACCAGCGATGGCTGGGAGGTTTTCCGTTCCTGAGCGAACACCGCCTTCTTGACCGCCACCCATCATCAACGGGTGAATAATCAAGCCTTCTCGTTTATACAGAATGCCGACTCCTCTGGGGCCGTAAAACTTGTGTGCAGAGACGCTCAACAGATCAATCCCTGAATCCTTGATGCGCAAAGGAACTTTCCCAATTCCTTGGACAGCATCGACGTGAAACAAGACTTTCGGGAATTGCTTCAGCCATTGTCCGATTTCCAAGATCGGTTGAATGGTTCCCAGCTCGTTGTTCACATGCATGACCGAAACGAGAATCGTATCCGGACGCATTGCTTTCTGAACAGCTTCTGCCGATACGCGACCTTCACGATCTACCGGAAGATATGTCACAGCAAACCCTAGGCCTTCCAACTGTTTGCAAACATCGTAAACAGCCGGATGCTCTACCTGCGTCGTAATAATATGTTTCCCTCTGTTTTGATATTGAAAGGCTACACCCTTGATCGCCGTATTATTGCTCTCCGTACCACCTGAAGTAAAAATCACTTCACTTTCTTTACAGCCCAAGTACTGAGCGGCAACCTTTCGCGCCTGCTTCAGTACATTTTCCGCCTCTACTCCTTTTTGATGCAAAGAAGACGGGTTTCCATAGTAGCTTTCCATCGCGCGTCTAACGGTTTCAATCACTTGAGGATGAGGCCGGGTAGTCGCACTGTTGTCCAAGTAAATCACCAGTAAACACCTTCCTAAGGGCAAGATGCCCGAATACTACGCTTCATCATAACATGACTTTTCGTAAAGAACATACAAAGTATTACACTTCTCGACCTTATTTTTCCCTGAGTGTGTTGCTCTCAAAAGGCCAAATCAGACAATCTGAACAACCGTTCACAGACTATTCACGAATAAAGCGCTTACATCCAGATATAGGCTATTTACATTGTTTTGGCCTTTCGTTAGAATAGTCAATAAATTTAGATAAAAAACGACAACAAGGAGAGAACCACCATGACAGCACAAGCTATGCAAGAAGAAATCAAGAAGATGGAAGCCGAATTGAAAAGACTGCAAGCGGAACTGGCGAAGATGAACAAAAATACCCCTCAGTACGACCGCACGGATGTCGCATACCTAAATGAGGTGTACAACGCGTGACGCTCATTCGAATTCGATAGCGTGGTGACGGCATGAAGGATTCGCCGTGACCACGCTATTTTTTGTAAAAAAACCGCTCCTGTCGATTTCGACGGAACGGTTTTGGCTTGCTCCTATTTAAATGGGATCTCCCCTAAATACTCACCAGAAAAAACTTCAGTAGCCGGACCCGTCATATAGACGTGGTTATCCGCTTCCTTCCATTCGATAAAGAGATCGCCTCCTGCCAGGTGGACAGTGACTTCTCTACCTGTCTTTCCACTCAAGTGGGCAGCTACTGCAGCAGCGCAAGCTCCTGTCCCACAGGCAAGTGTTACACCTGATCCCCTCTCCCATACACGGAAAAGAATTTCCTCCTGATTCAATATTTGGATAAATTCGACGTTGGTTCGTTCAGGAAACCATTCGTGATATTCGATCATGGGACCATAGTGACGAACATCTTCTTCCTTCACTTCATCCACGAAAAGGATGGCATGAGGATTGCCCATCGAAACAGCCGTCATCGTAAACGCAGTTCCATCGACTTCAATTACCTCTTCTCGCACTCGCTCTTCAGGAATGCCTGTCATTGGGATCGCTGCTCGCTCAAAGCGAGGCTCGCCCATATCTATCGTTACTTGATCCACCTTACCATCTGATCCTAGCGATACGACAGGAGTGACGGTCCCTCCCAACGTCTCCACGGTAAACGTTGTTTGCTGAGTCAAACCGTGATCGAATACGTATTTGCTGACACAGCGCAATCCGTTTCCGCAATTTTTTGCTTCGCTGCCATCATTGTTAAAGACCCGCATGCGAAAGTCTGCTCGCTCCGATGGCATAATGAGGATCAGTCCATCGCCCCCAATGCCAAAATTCCGATCGCTCACCCTTCTTGCCAATTCGGGTAAATCTACACTCGATAAGTCTTCCTCAAAACAGTTGACGTAAACGTAATCATTACCCAAGCCATGCAGCTTTGTAAATTTCATCGTCCACTCCTCTTTCTCTTTCGCATGATAGGTCTGTCTCTTTTCTATGCCTATTATCTTATCACAACCTAGAGAATCGCGGTCGAATCAAAAGGTGGTATACTACCACTAGCATCGATGATGGAAAGAGGTGGAACAAGCCGTTGGATTATCATATTTTCCGCTATGCACTCGGAACGCAAAATGAAGCAAAACGTCTCGCTGTACAAAAAGCTACCGGCACGGAACCTTTCTGCTTATCTGTCCCCTCAGGAGTAGCGGCTCAGCCGATGAGTGAAGAAGAAACGATTACAGGAGCGATCAATCGAGCAAAAGCTGCCCGTAGTCAAACCCTAGAAGCAGAGATTGGGCTGGGCTTAGAAGGCGGACTTATGTACGATGAGCAGTTTACAAAGCAGTGGTATTTGATTTCCATCTGCGCAGCCTGGAATGGAAGTGAGCTATTTATTGGAAAGGGGCTGGCGTTTCCTATCCCGAATCAAGCCGTCCACCGAATCCAGCAGGAGCAAATTGAGCTTAGTACCATCATAGATGAATGGGGGAAAACCGTCGGCAGTAATCATCGCGGCGGCGCCTATTCCCTGTTAACGGATAATCGCGTACGCCGTTCCGATGTGTTTTGTGACGCCGTTATCGCAGCGATTACACCTTTTGTTTCTTCATTATACAAATAGCAGTACAAAAACCTCTCCGGCTGAATGAACCAGAGAGGTTTTGCGGTTTGATGCTTTTAGCGAGCCGTATAGTACGGGTAGATGACTAATGCGCCTAAAATGGCAATAGCACCTACGATCATCGCCCAGGCTCCCAGTGTCTTCGAGTTGCGTCGATACGCCAGATAGCCTAGCACCATTCCAATTGGAGCCACCAAGTACGGCATGAGAAACAGGGACAGGATCGATAAGCCCAAGCCAGTCATCCCGATACCGCTGGCCCTATTTTCTTGGCTGTCCTCTTCTGGGTCGATCTCATTAGCAGCACGACTGGTCGGAATGGGCTCGGCGATTTCCGCCGCAGCCTCGATGTCGTCATCTCTAACTTTGGCAACCGGTGAACGGTCCTCTTTCGTCAGGACAACGCCATCCAAACGCTCCGAAAAGTCGTTTCGCTCCTCATCCAGCTCGCCCGTATAGCGCTCTGTAAAGGAGTGGGGATCATAGTGAATCTTGCGTCTCGACCGCTCTTCGTCTTCGTCAAAGACGGCCTGTGTCCAAGTGTTCACTGCAAACTCCCTGTCGTGCTGATCGACCGTCTCGGAAAAGCCGGTGTCTTCCTTCCGCTTCGCATCATTACGTTCGTGTCGATCCAACATAGCATGCTCAGCCCCTTTTTTGGTAAAGGATTATTTAAGTGAAGGAAGTAGCCTTATTGTCTGCCTACGTTGTACAATTTAAACGGGAGGCGAGAGAATGAAACCAGACAAAATCCTAACCATTGGCATTGATATTGACGGTACAGTCACTTCACCTAGCAGTATTGTTCCGTTGATGAATGAGAGCTTTGGAAGAGATTTACGATATGAAGATTGTGTGGAGTACAATTTAGCCAACGTGTATCAAATCACGGACGCAGAATTCGAAGCGTGGCTGGATCAAAACGGGGAGCGCCTTTATGATGGTGCACCTGTTCACGGAATTGCCGATCAGGTTTTGCGCGATTGGTTTTCCTCCCACAAGCTGGTATATATAAGTGCTCGTGAGGATCGTCACCGCGATGTAACCTTACAATGGTTTGCTCGCTACAATATCCCTCATCATGAGGTGGATTTGATTGGGAGCCACGACAAACTGTCAGCTGCTCGCAAATGGGGCGTGGACCTGTTTTTGGAGGATCGTCTGGAGAACGCTTTGCAATTGTCAGAAGCACTGCAAATTCCCGTGTTCTTGTTTGACACTCCTTATAATCAAGCTTCCCTTCCTCCACTCGTCCATCGAGTCACAACTTGGGAAGAGGTCGCCCAAAAAGTCAACGAGCTCTTTCCGGCAACGACAAGCGTATAGGTCAATAGCAAAAAGACGTATCACCATTGAGGGATACGTCCTTTTTACGCCGAAGCCAGGTTATTTCTTTTCGGATTTCTTCGGCTTGAACGTCAGACAACAGGTTTCAGAAGATGTCTTTGCCTGATCCTGATGCTGCGTGTTTTGACCGTACTCGCCTGCGAATTCTTCTTTCAGGTTTACGGTAGCGTGGGCGTCAATTTCTACCATGATCTCTTCGGCGCTGCAAAGATTGCCCTGCGCCCAGTACTCACAGTTTGCTACTGAACATTTTACTGCTGGCATGTGCATTCACCCCCTAGAGGCTAGCCTTCACAACAACTTGGGGGCTTATACTTTGCCATTCGCAATGGAAATCAAAACTCTACACAAGAAAGAAGAGGATGACATGTCGACTCCCCGTATTGTCGTCATCACCGGGGCTTCTGGTGGCCTTGGTCTCGCTTTGACACGACTTCATTTGGAAAAAGGTGATTGTGTCATTGCCACGAGTCGCAAAGCCATCAACGAGAAACTCGTTTCGCTACAAGAAGCTTATCCTAATCATCTCCATCATTACCCGTTAGACGTCAGCAGCAACGAAGATATTCGGCAGTTCGCTGCATGGGTGCACATCCGCTTCGAACGCTGTGATTTTCTTTACAACAATGCCGGGATGGCAGTCTTTGAACCACTTATCGATATGCGCGTAGAGGAGCTGGAAGAAACTTTGCGAACGAATATTTCCGGTGTTCTCTACACGACCCGTGCCTTTTTGCCGATGATGCTTCAACAAAAGCACGGTCATATTATCACGGTTGCCTCACTTGCCGGACAGGTCGCAACAGCCAAAGCTGCGGTATATGCAGCCAGCAAAGCAGCTGTCATCCGCTTTAGCGAAGGATTGCACCATGAACTGCAAGGCACTGGAATTGCTGTGACGTGTGCGATGCCAGGACCGATCGACACACCCTTTTTGGATAAGGCAGACAAAACGGGTAGCTATCGAAGCAAAGTGAGTCGGTATTTATTGACACCGGAACAAACAGCAAAGGCCATTTACCAAGCGGCGGAAGCAAAGCGTCCGGAGGTTGCCATGCCATTTCGTCTGCATGCGCTCTCCCGCATCTACTTTTTATTGCCTCAGTGGCTAAAACACCTCGTCTCACCTCTCCTCAATCGGAAGTGATGAGGAATCCTCCAAGTTTTTCAATGCCCCGAATGCAAGAAGACCACAAATGATGCATACGGCTGCTCCGGCTCCAATGATCCCTTGAACGCCCAAGAAGGGTATGAGGAAGCCAGAGACAGCCGCTCCTGCCGGCATTCCTGTCCCCGTAATCGTACGAACGCTGGTCAATACACGCCCCAAGAGAGCATCGGGCACCTGTTTTTGCAGATAGCTTCTGTACATGATGTTATAGGGAGCAAAGCAAAAGCCTGCCACAACCATCGAAGCCATCGCGATCTCCAACCTCGAGAATAAAGCGATTGGCAATGTGGTCAATCCCCACGCCACGATAATCCCTGCGAGCGTCGAACCCAATGGAAGTTTCCACGTAACCGTCGAGAAAAAGAGAGAGCCTAGTAATGCCCCGACTGCCAAAGAAGACCACAGCATCCCTAATGCAACAGATCCTCCTGCCAAATCCTGATTCGCATACAGGGGTAGTGCAATTTCAATAGGACCGTACGACATGTTAAACAAAAACGTAAAGAAAACAAGAATAATCAATTGCTTGCGCCCAAATATGTAGCGATACCCTGTCCGCATGTCACTCAAGAGAGAACGGAAGAACACTCCCATTTGGCCTTTTGCAATCGCTGTAGGATTCGCACTTTTCGTAAGCTCTCGCGGCAACCGGGAGAAGCAGAAGGCACATACAAAAAAGCTGGCCGCATCGATCAACAGAACATAAGCCTCACCAATCAACCCAATTAAAACACCCGCGAGTGCCGGTCCAAACATATAAACAATTTGCCATTGCGTTTCCATCACGCCATTCGCTTTGACCAATTGATTTTTGTCCGAGACGATTCTCGGCAACAAAGTCTGTGCCCCGGCTGTGCTCAACGGAGAAAGGATTCCTGCAATCACAATCAGTGCGTATATCACAAATAGCGGAACTTGATCGACCTGCAATAATGCGACCAACGCTATAAAAATGAGGCCTCGCGCCACATTGTCCATCATGATGAGCTTGCGCCGATCAAACCGATCCAGCAAAACCCCCGCCACTAAACCAGCAAAAACAGCAGGGAGCATATACGCAAGAACAACCCCGCCCATCGCAGCAGGTGAGCCTGTTTTATTCATGACAAACCACGTCAAGCCCATCCAGCCAAACTGATCCCCCAGACCAGATAAAAACATCCCCAGCCAATACCAGCGAAATGAACGCTGCCGCCATAATTCCTTCATGCTGCATCTTCCTTTTTCTCTATTTTCCATTCATTGTATAGTTAGATTCATACTTTTTTCAACAATTATATTTATTAAACCTAAAAGTTTCATTTTGTACAAAAAAGAACCTCTGCTCCAATTAAGCGGAGGAATCTATCCTGACGTTTACTATCTTTTGCAACTTGCGACGGCTCCAAAGCCATAGAAGTCCTGCTGCAACCCCAAAGAACCCAAGCCACACGGAGACAGCGGCACTGCCGACCTGCTCTGCACTGAATCCGAGTATCAAGCAGCTCGCAGAAAAGCTTCCCATCGTCGCCATTTCCCGAATGGAAAAAACGCGAGCCAAATAAGCAGGATCAGACAGCCGCTGAAGCTTTGTCACAGACAATATCGAAGAGCTAAACTGAGCCGTTGATGCAAAGAGAATAGCGATTGCCAGCCCAAGTAGTGGCTTCATATGAAACACGGCGAAAATCGAGCATCCCATCGCTACGAGTGCCCATCCTTGGACACGCCACGTTCCCTTTTCACTCAGGCTGTCAGACAGCTTGTTCACGGCAATCCCAGCGATCACACCTCCAAGGCCCAACGGAATATCCAATAGTCCGAATACATACAAGCCCTCTCCCCGCTCCGTAAGAACATAGTACATAAGCATAATGTAATAGGCTCCACATACACGTTCCGCCATCTGATAGCCGATCACACTGCCAATTTCCCGATGTTTGCCGATATAGCGGAAGCCCTCATTTAGCCTTTCCATAAAAGGTACAGCGGCTTTCGACACAACATTGTTGGCAATATGCGGCAGCGGAAGCAAGATGAACAGCGACAACAAATAACAGGCGGCATCGAGCAAAAAGTTGTAGCGATAGGAGAACAAGTAAACCAGAACTGCTGCCACACCCTGACAGACAATAATGAGAAACGAAGTCGTTCCCTGCAAAAGGGAATTGGCAGCCAGCCTGTCTTTTTCCTCCACCGATTGTACGATCGCGACCTGCATGGCTGGTTGAAAAAAAGCACTGCAAACATTGACCAGAATCAATAACAAAAACGCCACCCATAAGTAGGTCGCAGATGTGATGAAGAAAAACAAACTGACGAGAATGCCGCGAAGCAAATTGACGACAATCATAACCCGCCGTTTATCCCAATTCTCCACAAGCGTTCCTGCGAAAAAGCTGGCAAATACATAAGGGATCATGCGAAACACAGTACCTGCCGCAAAAGAAAGACCCGATCCACTTAAATCATGTAAAAGTCCAACGACCGCAATAAATGTAAATTCATTTCCGATGATGTGTACAATGTGGGCCGTATACAAACGGCGAAAGACGGGATGTTGTAAGATCGCCACAGGAATGCATCCTCTCACCGTTTTCAATATTGTATCATTTGCCGAAAAATAAGCGCAATTTGATCTTGCGAAGTGGATCGTATTGAAACGATACGTAGTTGTGGAAACTCTGGATCAATTAAAAGCTGTCAGTGATTCCTTGCGTCTTCAAATTATCACGCTGCTGGTCAAGGAGGCATACACAGGCAAGCAGCTCGCAACAATACTCTCCCTTTCTCCCTCTAAAGTCCACTATCACCTGAAGGAATTGGAAAGCCACGGCTTCGTTGAGGTCGTACGCACGGAAGAAAAGAACGGGATCGTGCAAAAGTTTTATCGGGCTGTTGCATACGACTTCAAGGTAAGTGATGCTTTACTGCCCTCCCTACGAGAAGACAGTATCCTGCTGCAGGAAACAATGTTAAACCATCTGCGTTCCAGCATCACTCGGCTTTATAACGCTCCAGACGAATCATTCTTGCTCTTTTCGGATCAGGAGGATCGACCGCCAGCAATTGCAGTTAACTCCGAAGTGAAAGCACCTCGGAAGGAAATATTTGCTTGGATCAAAAAATATCAGTCTTTACTTGATGAGCTAGCCGAAATGGAAGATCGCTACTTAGAGAGGATTTCTGCTGGAGAAGCTGAGGATACGGTTGAAAACTTTTACATGGTCACAGTCGGGTTCATGACGAATGAACGCTACTACGTCGCAGAAGACGATTCCTTGCCAGATAACTATGAGCTCCAGCAGTCTGAATCCAGGCATTTCACCGGCAAGATTGTGGTGAAGAAAAAGAAGGAGGACAATGGCGATGAGCTCGCTAGCGACTAACAACTCCCTCTGGAAAAATGGATCATTTGTCCGGTTATGGTGCGGAACTTTATTTTCGGCGATGGCTGACGGAGCTTTCTTCATCCTGCTCAACTGGTTTATCGTGAATGCCATCGGCTCAGGAGCAATCCTCGGCACAACTTTGATCTGTATGTCGATCCCCCGTCTCCTCTTTATGCTGGCGGGCGGGGTGGCTGCCGATCGGCTGAATCGAAAATGGATTATGTTTTCCTCCCTTTTGGCTAGAGGGATGATTCTGGCCGGCTTCAGTTTGCTTATGCTTCAAGAAAATGGCGCCTGGTTCCCTGTCAGTCTGTACGTGATGGCAGCTTTATTCGGAACAGTCGATGCATTTTTTTGGCCAGCACGCAGCTCGATTTTGCCCTCTCTTGTCTCTCGAGAACAACTTGCGCCCGCTAACAGCTTAATGGAACTATGTCACCAGATTAGCTTGGTTGCCGGACCGGTTGTTACTGCCTTATTAATTGGAACAGTGAGTTATCCGATTATGTTTATGATTTTGGCATGCACCTTCATCGTGGGAACACTCTTTGTCCTCTCTCTCCAGACACACTCGTCCACCAAAGAAACGACTTCAGAGCCTTCAACAGATTCAAAGGGACACTCCTATTTCAAGGATATCGTGGGAGGAATTCGTTTTACGTATTCAATCCCGATCCTTGCGATTATTTTAACAACATCACTGTTCACCAACATGATGTTCTCCGGCCCAGTTAATATGATCATTCCCATTCATGTGAATGACCTCGGATGGGACGGGAGTGCTTATAGCTCACTCAGTACCTCTCTTGGAGCGGGCATGATTGTCGGCGGGATTTTGACCGGATTGTTCAAAGGATTCCGTGGAAAATTCCTGTTACTCCCCGTTATCCTTGGAGGAATGGGAGTTGGAATCAGCTCGTATTATTTCATCCAGCAGCTTTCCTTTGGGCTCGTCTCTCATTTTCTCATCGGAATGGCACTCAGTATGACAAATATTCCGTTTATCACCTATATTCAAAGCATCGTTCCTGCCAACATGCTCGGTCGCGTCATGTCATTGCTTTCCTTGATGTCCATCGGCTTTGGGCCAGTCAGCTATGCACTGTGCTCCTTTCTTCTCGCCAAGAATATCGCAACACCGGGGCTTCTATTACTCATTGGCGGTATCATATTTGCAAGTATCAGCCTTTGCCTGTTGTTTTTCCGTTCGTTCCGGCAAATGGAGCAGCATCCGAACTGGAAGCGACCTATGGTAGAGGAGCAGCAGCTTCCTGCCACCCTTTCTTCGTAACGCCTCTACTATAAATAGAAAGAACGCGCACCTCGCAAGCATGAGCTCTTGCGTGTACGCGTTTTGCTATTTAGACGGTTTGTTCTTTTTCGGCAAGGACCTTGATCAGCTGACGAGCCCCGAAGCCCATCCGTGTGACTACTCCTGCCTCATCGCGGACGAAGTGGATAAACATATCCGTTTCGCCCCGCTTCATGACGAAGCTGTCTTCTCCTACTGAACGAAGTGGAATATTCGTTCCATTACTCTTGGCTACCAGCTCGTTCTCTTCGATTTCTACCGATACAGTAGCCCCTTCGGAAGAGCGATACTCGCCTGTAAATGCGGGGAGTGCTTCTACAGCCAGCTCATAATCCGGATATTCGAAGGGTACTGTATCCGTAGAACGTCCGTTGCTCGCATTCAAAATGCCGTGCATCAAATCCGCCATCGGACCGCCATCTGTGTTCATGAGAATGGCTCCTGTCAGATTACGCTCGGGTAAAACAAAGATTTGTGCCGCAACACCTTTGATCGCTCCACCATGCTCAATTAGCGTTCCGCCATGACAATTTGCCACAAATAATCCGTAGCCATATGCCTGAAACGGCGATATCGAGCAATGAGGCGCCATCATGGCCTGCACACTCTCCGGTGAGAGCAAGCGATTCTCGCCCACCAATCCACCGGTTCTGAATATTTCGGTATAGCGCAATAGATCGTGAATCGTCGATTTCAGAAATCCAGCGGCGCGCATCGATGGTGAATCCCACCATGAAGGAGAACGGTATACCTCACCGCCATCCTTCGGGCTTTTTCGGGTAAACAAGGTAGCTACCTCTGCCCCCTCTGGCAAATCCTCGACGAGAAAAGCACTGTTCTTCATCCCGGCAGGCACCAAAATATGATCCTGCACAAACTGCTCGTAAGATATCCCGCTCACTCGTTCAATAATCAGTCCGAGCATGGCATAACTGTCGTTGGAGTAGCTAAACTCCGTTCCAGGCGCACCTAGAAACTCATAATCCAGCTTGCCGATATAGGCCATGAATTCTTCTTTTGTATTGATCTCTTCCGCTCTATCGAGATCAATATCAAGACCGGAGCTAGAGGACAGGACATCTCCTCCCTCCACAATACTTCTTTTCATTGCACCCATTAATGTATCCAAAGGAGGAAAACCTGCGGTATGTGTCATCAGATGATGGATCGTGATCTCCCGGGTATAAGCTTCATTAGGCGTGCGGAGCTCAGGGAGATACTTGATGACCGGATCATGAACGGATAGCTTACCTGCGTCCTGAAGCTGCATGATGGCCACACATGTAAAGGACTTGGTCACGGAACCGATGCCAAACACCGTATCAGCGGTTAATGCTTTGGCATCCTCTGTGTTGTCTGCCAAACCGAAGCCATGGAAATACTTCAGCTCTCCTTGCTCTGCCAATCCGACTGCTGTTCCTGTTACTTTTGCCTCTGCAAGCAGCTTTTGCGCGTATTCCTCAAACGACTGTACCCAATCCGCCATGTTCCTTCTCCCCTTTTTATTTAAGCTTTGGTTTAAGGCCGGAAGTTTGCCGTGCGAATCACATAGTTGCCGATCGCCTTTTGGTTCAGGGTATAACCGATGCCTGGGCTATCTGGAACTGCCAATTGACCGGGGGCCATCAGCTCTACACCATTCTCCACGATGTCTTCCTCCCAGTAACGGCTGGAGGCGGCTGTATCACCGGGGATCGTAAAGTTCGGCAAAGCAGTAATCGCAATGTTGTGTGCACGGCCGACACCCGACTCAATCATGCCTCCGCACCAAACCGGAATGTCGTGTGCCTGACATAAGTCGTGAATGCGTTTGGACTCTGTTAGTCCTCCGACCCTCCCCACTTTGATATTAATAATGCCGCAGCTGCCTAACTCTATCGCTTTTCTGGCATCATCTACATTGTGAATACTTTCATCGAGACAGATTGGAGTGGACAGCTCCCTTTGCAGCTTGGCATGATCAATAATGTCGTCATGGGCGAGTGGCTGTTCGATCATCATTAGCCCATATTGATCCAGCTCCTTCATCACATCCAAATGCTCCATTGTGTAAGCGGAGTTCGCATCTGCCATCAACGGGACACCCTCGCCAAAGCGTTCGCGGATTGCTCGAATCACCTCTACGTCAAAGCCAGGCTTGATCTTTACCTTGATCTTCTTGTAGCCCTCACCGAGATGGCGCTCTACTTTTGCCAAAACCTGATCGACAGTCGGTTCAATACCGATACTGATTCCGACGTCGATGACAGATTTCTCACCACCTAATGCTTTGGCGAGAGAGATTCCTTTTTGCTTGCTGTAGAGATCCCAGATCGCTCCTTCTAAAGCAGCCTTCGCCATGTTATTGCGGCGAATCGGGGCAAACAGCCGATCCACATCCTCTGGTGTCTCGATCTCACTTGCGAACAGCTTCGGAATCATAAACCGTTCCATCATGTGCCATACAGTCTCTGTCGTTTCTTCACTATAATAAGGAGCCGACATCGCCACACTTTCCGCGTGCCCTACCTCTCCCTCTCCATACACACTGACCAAAATGAGCTCCTTGATGGTCGTATGTCCAAAACTCGTTTCGAAACGGAAACGAAGTGGCATGTGCAGTTGCTGCAATTCAATTCGTTCGATTTTCAATGTACTTCATCCCTTCTGTTCCATATAAATGACAAGCGACATAATGCTGTGGCGAAGCTTGTGTAGCGGCAGGACGCACTGTGCGGCAAATGTCCGTAGCATACGAGCATCTGGTATGAAACGCACACCCAACTGGAACATTTGCTGGCGAGGGAACATCCCCGGAAAGAACAATGCGCTCCTTCTTCCGAAACGGATTGGCTTTGGGTACCGCTGACATGAGCGCTTCGGTGTACGGATGCAACGGGCGCGTAAACAAATCTTTTTTGCTGGCGATTTCGACGATTCTTCCGAGATACATCACCGCAATTCGGTCGCTGATGTGGCGAACGACACCTAGATCGTGCGAAATAAACAGATAGCTCAAGCCTAGACGTTGCTGCAAATCCTGCAAAAGATTCACGATCTGCGCCTGAATGGAGACGTCTAGTGCTGAAACCGGCTCATCTGCTACGATCAAGGAAGGTTCCACCGCCAGTGCACGAGCGATCCCGATCCGCTGCCGCTGTCCCCCGCTAAACTCATGGGGAAAGCGAGTAGCGTATTGAGTATTCAGTCCGACCATCTGAAGCAGTTCCTTTACTTGATCGCGCCTTTCTTTCGCAGACAGCTGCGGGGCTTTGACGCCTAACGCTTCCTCCAAAGCCCCTTGCACGGTCATCCGCGGATTTAACGACGCATACGGGTCCTGAAATACGATTTGCATTCGTTTGCGGAGTGGCCGAAAACGTGCTGCCGACATATTCGAAATGTTTTGTCCCTCAAATTCAATCGTTCCACCTGTCGGCTCAATAAGTCGCATGATGCTGCGACCAGTCGTTGACTTGCCACAACCGCTCTCTCCTACTAACCCAAGCGTTTCGCCTTTTCGCAACTGGAAAGAAACCCCATCCACTGCCTTAATCATTTCGTCGCTATTGCGAAACAGTCCTTTGCTAATCGGAAAATACGTCTTTAAATCGTTTACCGATAACAAGATATCGCTCATACCGCCATCTCCTTGTTCTCGTACAGCCAGCATCGAACGGCCTGTGTGCCTGTGCCTGTGCCCGTTGCCGTCAGCGGCGGTTTTTCTTGGTGACATCGCTCCTCGGCCTGCGAGCAGCGGAAGCGAAATGCACACCCCTGTGTCACTTCACCCAATAGCGGGACACTGCCTTCAATCGGATCGAGGCGCAGCTTCTCCTCCTCATCCAGATCGGGGATGCAGCGTAAAAGCCCAATCGTATACGGATGTTTCGGATGCGAAAACAAACTGGCAACGTCAGCTTCCTCGACGATCTCCCCGTAGTACATGACAAGTACACGATCAGCCATTTCAGCCACGACTCCCAAGTCATGCGTAATGAGCAGCAAGGAGGTATGATCGTTCTCCTTCAGATCGTTCATCAGTTCCAAAATTTGCGCTTGAATGGTCACATCCAGTGCGGTCGTCGGCTCGTCCGCGATCAGTAAATCCGGGTTGCAAGCCATCGCCATAGCAATCATGACACGCTGCTTCATTCCACCTGATAGCTGATGGGGATATTCCCGCATGATGTCTTCTGCCCTCGGCACACCCACTTTTTTGAGCATCTCAATCGCTTTTGCTTGGCGTTCTTTTTTCGATAAATCGGTATGGAGCTGGTACACTTCCTCTAACTGTCGGCCAATCGTGTGAACCGGATTGAGTGACGTCATCGGTTCCTGAAAAATCATCGCGATATCTTTTCCGCGAATGTTGCGAAGTTCACTGCTACTCAATTGGTTCAGTAAGGTATCACGAAACCGAATGCTTCCCTCCATCTGCGCATTCGCCCGGGACAAGAGTCCCATGATCGCCAAGGACGTCACGCTTTTTCCACAGCCAGACTCGCCTACCAACGCTACCGTCTCGCCTTTCTTCAGTTGAAAAGAAATGCCTTGCAGCGCTGGCAGCTCGCCCTTATCCGTCTTAAACTGCAAGCGTAAATCATTTACTTCCAAGAGTACCTCTTTCATCAGCTCGTGCCCCCTTCATCCATTACCTCGTTTTCGGGTCAAATGCATCCCGTAATCCGTCACCTAACAGATTGAAGCCAAGGACAACCAGCATGATGGCCAATCCAGGAAAAATGGACATCCACCAGGCCTGACTCAAGAATGCCTTGCCGACAAAAACCATGGCTCCCCACTCTGGCATCGGCGGTTGCGCACCCAGTCCGAGAAAGCTCAAGGCAGCCGCCGCCAAAATACTCACACCGAATTGAATGGTGGAAAGCACGATGATCGGGGAGAGAATATTGGGTAAAACATGCTTCAGCAAAATCTGCCAGTCTCTGATCCCGAGAGCGCGAACAGCCTCAATGTACTCTTTTTCCCTTATGGATAAGACCGCAGAGCGAACGACCCGCACATAGGACGGAATAACGGCAATGACTACCGCGATCATGGCATTCGTTAAACCTGGACCCAAGACCGCAATGACAGCGATCGCCAGAAGCAGTGCAGGAAGTGACATGAGAATATCCATGCCCTGCATGATAAACAGATCCACGCGCCGATAATAACCAGCGATAATACCGAGCGTTACACCTATCAAGGTAGAAAGCACAACCGTTATCAAGCCCATCAGCAAGGAAATTCGCCCCCCGTGCAACAAACGGGAAAAAATATCTCTGCCAAAATCATCCGTTCCGAGAAGATGAGTCAGACTCGGAGCGCTTAATCGGCTGTTAAAATTCATTTGTTCGACAGGATGAGGGGCAATGACTGGAGCAAGAAGCGATCCCAGTGTAAAGACGATCAGGATGACCACACCCGCCATTGCTGTCTTATTGCGTTTCAGCCGTTTGCCCATCCCTCCCCAATACGACTCCGGACGATTACTGTTCACCATCCATCCGCTCCTTCCTTAGTCGAAATGGATTCGCGGATCAATCCGGCTGTAAATGAGATCCACGATCAAATTGGTTAAGGCAAAAATCAACGCCATGAAAAATACCATGCCCTGTATGGTCGGCATATCCCGTTTACTGATCGCCTCAATCGCCAGGCTGCCGATCCCTTGCAGAGTAAATACGGTTTCCACGACCACAGCTCCAGCCAGAAGCGAACCAAACTGCAAGCCTAACATCGTGATAACAGGAATAATGGCGTTCGGTAAACCGTGGCTCAAAATGACTCGGAAAAGCGCCGCCCCCTTGGCCTCTGCTGTCCGCATGTAATCCTGCTTGATGACTTCCAGCATGCTGGAGCGGGTCATTCGGGCGATCATTCCCGCTTCCGCCATCCCCAAGGTGATCGCTGGCAGCAGCAAGGAGTGAATCCCTTCATAGCCGGAAATCGGAAACAAGGCCAGCTTGTAAGCAAAAATCCAGATGAGAAACAAGGCAATCCAGAAGCCGGGTGCCGAAATACCGAGTAAGGAGGTAAGCACCACAAGCCGATCGATGATGGTGTTTTGCTTGACGGCAGCAATCGTGCCCAACAAAATGCCGAATATTGCGGCAATAACCACACTAAGGATGGCAAGCTGCATGGTGATCGGGAAACGGTTGACAATCTGATCCCATACCTTTTCGCCAGTGAATAACGATGTTCCCAAATCGCCTGCGAACAGGTTTCCGACAAACCGCATGTATTGCTGCCACAGTGGTTGATCAAGACCGAGCGTCGCTCTCATTTGACTGATGGCCTCTGGTGTTGCAAACTGTCCGAGTATTTGTGTTGCGGGATCGCCCGGAATGAGGTGCACCATCAAGAAGATCAGGACGGATACGCCAAGCAGTGTACCCACCAGGGAAAGTAATCTTTTTATGACATATCGGCGCATGCCTTCACCTCCGCTGTCTATTTTTCGAGCGTGACATCATGCAAGGTAACGCCTTGCGTGTACGGATTGACCGTAAAGCCTTTGACGCCGCGTGTGGCGATTACCGTCTCGCTTACCCACAAAGGGACCCACGGCAAATCTTTTAGCAATATCTCCTGTGCATCTTCGTAAACCTTGAGACGCGCCTGCTCATTCATTTCCAAACGTCCTTTGTTCAGTAAAACATCCAACTCAGGGCTGTTGTATTGAGTACGACTTGTTGAATTGCTCTTTTCAAAGATGAGGTACAAGATATCAGCATCAAACCAGCCGTAGTACATCAAAGCCATGTCATACGACTTTTTCGAAATGCGATCTTTGATCGTCATCATTTCTTGCACGCTGATTTTCATATCAATACCTGCTTCTTTTAGCTGGCTCTGCAAAATCTGCACCGCACGCTGAAACGCTGGCTCTTGAGAGACAAGCATTTCTACAGACAACGGTTTTCCGTCCTTATCTACGATGCCATCCCCATTACTGTCCGTCCAGCCCGCTTCCGCCAGCAACTGCTTGGCTTTGCCTAAATCTCTCGAATACAACTGCTTCGCCTTGCTTTCAATCGCTTCACTGTAGCCATAAATCGTGGGTGCCAATGGACCATAGACCGGCTTGCCGAAGCCGTTCAACGCTACCTGAACTATTGGATCGCGATCTACGGAGAGGGCTACTGCTTTTCGCAGACGGACATCTGAAAACAACGGGTGCTTATTGTTAAAAGCGATGTATTTGTTTCCAATGTCCATCACTTTCTCTATCTTGACTCCGGGCAGTGTCTCAAGCTCCGCAACCGAGTTCGGCGGCGCATCATACAACACATGGACCGTACCTTTTTTGAATTCCATCAGTCGCGTATCGTCGTCTTTCATAAGCCGGAACATAATGCTGTCCATCTGCAGAGGACCTTTGTTGGCAGCGTACTCCGGTCCCCAGTTATAATCAGGATTTTTCTTGTAGGTGAGTGAGGCACCCCGCTCGCGTTTGTCAAAGATGATCGGCCCCGTTGCAGACGGGTTATCTGAGAAGCCATCCCCTAATTCTTTTGCCTTTTTAGCGTCAAGAGGCGAGACTAATCCACCGACAATGACGTTCACAAAAGGGGCAAACGGTTGGCTAAAATGCACCTTGAGCGTGTGCTCGTCTGTTGCTTCCACCTTTTCAATCGGACCTGTAAGCCCCTTCACAGGCGAAATGGCAAGCAAACGTTCAAAGGAATCTTTTACGGATGCTGCCGTCATTGGATCGCCAGAGTGATAGCGGACATCTTTGCGGAGGGTAAATGTCCAAATCTTGCCGTCCTGGGAGATCTCGTACTTCTCTGCCAAACCCGGATGGAGTTTGCCTGTTGCATCGCGGGTCAACAGAGGCTCGTATATTAAACTGTTTTCCATGCTCAGCCAGCTCGTTTTGTGCATATCAAGCGAGTCTGGGTCCGTCAAGGAAGCGATGACTAATGTGTTACCTTTGGCCGACGTGTCATTTCCCGCTTGATTGCTCGGTTGTGAGGAACAGCCTGCAATCAACGCCGTTGCCACAAATACACGCAAGGCCCCTTGCTTCCACTTGTGAATTTTCATGTCGCATCCCCCTTATCAATTGCCGTTACACTTCGGTCCCTTCCACAAACGGGTATATTTGTCGACTCGTCTCTTCGTATTCTTTCAGTCTTTGTTGTACCTGTTCGCCATCAGCCTGAACCACACCACTGATCAAAATATTCAGCATGGAAAAGATCGCCGTCATTCCTTTTAAGGCAGTAGGAGCAGGTGCGCTGACTTTCAAAATTTGGTCGGCTACCGGCCCAATCGGAGATAGCTCATCGTCTGTAATCCCGATGATTGTGGCTCCTCTCTCTTTGGCTGCTTTTGCAAACAGGATCGTTTCACTCGTATAGCGGGGGAAGGAGAGTGCGATCACGAGCCACTCCTGATTGATCTGGGTCAACAGATAATTGACGTCATCAACTGGCCCATTGTACAGATGCGCGTTTCCTCTGACGACATTCAGTGTAAAGGCGAGCCAATGGGCCGGAGCATAGGAGCTGCGAAACCCTACAACGAGAATGTGTTTGGCTGCCATAATACTTGAAACCGCTTGCAAAAGTTGGTCCTTTTGCAGTTCCCCTAATGTTTGCCGAATATACGCAACATCTTGCTCCATGTTATAAGAAATCAGGTCTTGCTTCCCCTTCATCTCCACAGCTGCTGTTCGAAAACTGTGGATGGCATCAGCTTTTGGGACTTTTTCCAATAAGGAGCTGCGAATCTCATTTTGCAATTCGCTGTACCCGGAGTAGGCGAGAGCGTAGGATAGTCGGATGATCGTCGTTTCGCTTGTGCCGCTCAATGCCCCAACAATCTTGGCTGGTTGCAAGGCAACGGTCTTCGGTTCGGCGAGAATGTATTTGGCTGCGAGTTTTTGTTGATTGGTCAATTCCGGATAATGCTTGCGAATGCGCTCCTGTACGGATTCCATGATCATCTACTTCCTTGTCAATTGATGTCGGTTCCACTCTGTGGCTGGGTCTAACGGATAAATCGGACGAATGGCGCGCTCGTATTTGAAGAAGCGGAAGTTGAGCGTCGTTAATCCCGGCGAATCAACAGTAATGACGCGTGCGCTGATTGGTTCGAATGCTGCCCGGAAATGTGTGCTTGATTTCAAGGCCACGATCTTGTATTTGGTCACGTCAATTCCGTGCAACAGAAAAATTTGCTCATCCAGCACTTGCGATTTCACGGAGCAAACCAGGACGTCAACCCCGTCAATTTGCAAGCGAACGGATTTGCCAAAATTCTCATGACCCCCTTGCCCCATCGGCGTCGTCGCAATGAATTTTCCATCTGTCAAAGCTTTGACGTAGGCTGTTACTTCAAGTGGTTCTCCATGCAAGTAGTCTGTCTTTCCACCAAGAGATAGTTGAATGGTACTCCCTACCCCAGCCTGATGGGCAATCTGGACCACTTCGGGATCGTAAATAAAGCCAAAGCATGCATTTGTCAGATTGGCTTCCAGCATCGCCCGCAGCAAATGTGTTCCGTCTCCGGGTGTGCCTCCGCCTGGATTATCTGAGGTCTCATTGATTACGATGGGCATGCCTTCCGTTTCCAGTGCCAACGCAATTCCCTCGGCAGGAGCGGGCATGTTCAGCTCGAATTCATCCCGCTTTTCCCAAATCAGACTGGCGACATCCTCGCTCACTTTTTTGGCGAGCTCCTGATCGTTATTCGTAACGCTCAATACGGAGACGCCCAGCTGAGGAATGTCCGTATACGGAAATCCGTGGAAGAATGCACAGTCGATGACGCCTTCTTCCTTTTCCCACGCCCAGCAGGCTTCGTTTATTTCGCGTGCCGGGGAATGATGAGTAGCTGAAGTTGGAATCAATAGTGGCAGTCGGGTCAAATGCATGGTCGGCTTAATTCCTTCCGTAACCATCTTGTGTGCCAGATCGATCGCTTCGATTCCGCGTTCATAGCAATCCACATGCGGGTAGAGGTGAACACCCAGGAGCGCATCGGCCTCATCCACCATTTTTTGTGTCATGTTTGCATGGAGGTCGAGCGTAACAATTAAGGGAATGTCATAACCGACCAACTGACGCACTGATGCCAAAAGGTCGCCCTCCAGGTCATCCATTCCTTCTACGACCCCCGCTCCGTGCAGTCCCAGACAAATGGCGTCTGCACCTTCCGTCGCGGCAATCGTGTCAAGAAGCTCTTTTTTAATACGGTCATACGCTTCTCGCAAAATCGTCCCCGCTGGATACGTAAAGGTGAAAAAGGTCGGCAGTAGCTCGATGCCCAGCTCTTCGGCGCGATCCACCATCCCTCCCGGAAAGTTGCGAACGCCCCGATTGCGATTCACAATCGTTTCATGATAATCCCACTCGTAGCTTTGAAACATCTCAAGCGTCGTGGGCACATTGGAAAACGTATTCGTTTCATGCGCAATCCCACCAATAATCACCTTCATTCATAAACCCTCCATTCGATTTTGAAGTATGAACTTTAAATTTTGATTTTTTTGAAGTTTCAACCTTTGTGGACATTATAAAGGGAAGAAAATCATTTATTCAATCGCTAAATCATGAACGTTTTATCTATTCTGCTATACTCGTTGATTCATAAATAAAAGCCCTCCCAGTACAGGGAGAGCTTCTCTCGTAGTTCGTGCCATTTATGAGGTTTTCCATTTTGCCAATTCAGATGGGAACTTGTCATTCAGCACTTTGATATATGTACCCTTCATCCCTAACGAACGGGATTCCAGCACACCCGCGCTTGCCAGCTTGCGAAGAGCGTTCACGATGACAGAACGTGTCAGACCTGCTTGATCTGCCAGCTGACTAGCTACTAGCAAACCCTCGCGTGCATCCAATTGCTCCATAATTTTTTCAATCGCGATCTGTTCACTGTAGGACAACGAAGAGAGTGCGATTTTGGCAAATGTTTTGTCGCGCACTTCATTTTCAATCTGTTCTGTGCGCTGACGAACGATTTTCATTCCGATCACAGTCGCACCGATCTCGCCCAAAATCAGATCCTCTGTTTCAAACTGACCGTAAGCCCGCAGCAGGACAAGTGTGCCAAGGCGGCTTCCCCCTGCATTGATGGGAACAATCGTCGTCATCATTTGCGGGAAGAGCGAATTCATCTCTTTTGGAACCAGGCTGTATGGACTGGTAATCGGCTCGTTCGCCAAAGTTTGTGTAACTTCCAGCAGCTTCTGATGTACCCCTTCCTGCAGCTGCGTGGATGAACGACCTTCTTCTTGCAAGGAAATCTCCTGATTCATTCCACTTCCCAGGATCGAGCCATCTGCGGTAATGATATAAACATTTGCAGAAATCACTTCAGATAAAAGCCTTGCAAGATCTTGGAAGGCTACTCCGCTTCCACCCATTGTTTTTTGAAGCATCACATTAATTTTTCTCGTTTTTTCTAACAAATTCATAATAATATCCTCCTCTGGATTCTTCATGCTCACAGTATTGTCAGAAAAATCCAGCCCTATACATGCAAATCGAAAAATTAAAAAGAAAGTTGTGTACAGGAATTTAGGTAGAAGCCCCGACACCGATTCATAGATCAGTGACTATCCTATAGGGAATTGACTACAACTTGCGGCTGGGAGGAAAATCGATGAGCTTTTTTAACGGTGGTGGCTTTAATGGGATTGCGCTGGTTCTCGTTTTGTTCGTTCTGTTGTCTATCGTAGGGGTTGGCGATGATTAAGGCCTCCATAAAGAAAAAAGGCTGACAGAGTGTCATTTTCACTCCGTCAGGCCTTTTTTGTATCATTCTCTAGCGAAGCTGCTGCTTAATGAGCGCTTCAATCGCTTCGGCAATGACATGCGTATGTTTGTTCACGTCTGCATTCGTTAAGCGGAAGCGGATATAGCGTTCATCGAGATTAAATGCTTCTTCAAATGCTCCCATGAAGCCTCGCGCACGTTTATCCAGTTCCAGTAAAACTTCCAATTCGCCATCGCGAAGGTAGAAGACTACTTCGAGCTCCTCCAATTGGCTGCGGTATGGCCCTGTCGGACGGAATTCAAATTCCTGTACAAACGGATGATTGCGACCAAGGTGGCGATTGTATTCGCAGTCTACCTTATACAGCTGGAATCCGATCTGTTGAACAGCATCCAACACTTTGGACATTAACGGATGTGGGCGAACCTCGATGAAATCGGAATCCCCCGGGTCAATCGCATTTTTAATATCGAGACCTGTCCGTAGGTAAACAGGTTGACGCCCCATCGTCAATGGCGTCTCATATGGCAATTGAAAAGCGAATGGCAGAACGGTTTCTTCTTTCGGTTTCAATTGTACCCGCTCAGACAGACGATATTTTACAAGTGTGCATTCTTCCTTCGTCTTGGTGTCGTTGATTTCTCTTTCATAGTGTGTGACGACATACATGTAGATTTCGTCGATTTCCTGGGCCACATCTCCACCCTTGATATGGACCTCACCTCTGACCATATCTCCGGGAATGAGTGAATCCTGCTCAAGACGTGCATCTACTTGCGCAGAGCCAATACCTACACTAGCCAATAATTTTTTGAACATGGACATGTGTTCGCCTCTCCTTTATACCGACCCAGACTTACATGATCTGGCTATCAGATATTCTATATTGAAATATACGGCGGAAGAAATAGAAAGTTTCGTGCAATCTTTTGCCAAACATCATCGGGGATAACGTCCGCTGTCACGAACACATGCAGCGTTCTACTAATCACGACCGTTTTGATTCGTACCTCCACTGTCGTTCGATCAGACAAAATATATTCGCGGCGTCGCAGCATTTCATGCAAGACCTGATGGACCTCCGCAACCTGCTCAACCTTCTTCCCTTTTAACGAAGCGAGATCCTTTTCCACCCGATCGACTACTTGTACCACTATGGTGGCATGAAGCGGCTGCTTTTGATCCGCTGTGAGCACAGTGGCGCGTACGTCTTCGATGACCGTCTCTTGCTTTTTGCGATAGACCCGCTGATTTTGCTTCAGCTCCAGATTTTCCTCGTACAGTTTTTTGTTTTGCAGCTCCAAGCTTTTTTTGATCAGCATCATCTGTTCCATTTCGCGTCCGTATGTAAATAAAATCACGGTTCCGCCAAACATGCACCCCATTAGCAATAGAGCGAGGTAACGTTTCCAAAGAGTCACCTTCATGAGCGCACCTGTACCAGCCAATGCACGCAAATCGTCCCGATATGGGCACCCAAGAATGCGACCACGATCATGACCAGCTGTTTAAAGACAGGCGTCAAATTTCCCATCAATATTTTTTCAATCTGCAAAAACGAATCAAAAGTTCCTCCCAATGCCCCAACCAATCCCCATATTTTGAGCTGGTCAGCCAATTGGGCCATGGATAACAGCGGAGGCTTTTCTGTGAGAAATGCGCCCACCCCACCTGAAAGAGCACCGCCAACCACAATGCCATAAGCCACGAAAAACGTCAAAATGACTTGTGCCATGTTGCGCTTCATCCTCTCTTCGAACAAGCAGCGTATGCTTATCCCTACGCTCGCCAGCCCGGTTTTATAACAGGACTCGTCAGCGTTCCAAATAAAAAGCGGCATGCTATATTTGGCAGCATGCCGGATCGATCAGCGTCGATTCCTTCTCCATTTTCTCAGTCTCTTTTCTATGCGCGGCGAGTTCATGATCATGAGATCCGTAAACAAGTTGACCATTTTCGGATTGCGCAGCATCTGGTTAAAAACCTCTGGATTTTGCTTGAACCATTGCTCATTGGCACGAATCCATTTCTTGAAAGCGTCGTTTGATTTGTAATAGTGATTCAATTGCCGAACCGGTCGATATGCACTCATCTTAATCTATCCCTTCGTCAAAAAATATGGCGAGGAGAAAAATGATCACGATGATCCAGATGATCACTTCGAAACCTTCCTCGTTGAAGAAACCAAATCCTCTCACGTCAGATCCCCCCTTCATCCTGCCGCGCTCCTCGCACCATTCCATACCGCCCATGGTACCTTTCCCTATAGGTATATGTGGTTCCACGCCTGTTGGATTGGACGCTTGCCTGCCTTCATATCGTTTTTGTGTGCTGGCCTATATTTTTTGCATAGTAACAATCCTTTTCCACTCATACTAGAGAGGAATGACTCAAAGAGGAGCCAAACATGACAGCCTCTACTGGATCTCTGTTACGCAACAAGCCTTACTTGCTGTTACTGATCGTCATCTTTTTCATGCACATGGCCTCTTATCTGGTCATTCCCGTCTTCCCAGTCTTTTTGCAAAAGGTACGGGTTCTTTCTCTCTCCCAAGTCGGCATCATTTTGGCAGCGGGAAGCATCACATACCAAATCGGAAGCTTGGCAGGCGGCTTGATGTCAGATCGCTGGGGCAAACGCTCCATCCTAGCCTTGGGGGCATTCCTTCAAGGATGTGCCATGGCAGGCTATCACTTCAGCCATTCCTATGGTTTCTTCTTGTTATTCTCTTCTGTCAACGGCTTGGGTCTTGGCCTGCTCGCTCCTACCATTAAAGCCATGATCGCGGATGAAGTGGATGAGAGCCAAAGAACCGCTGCCTTCTCGTGGAGAGGGATACTCGCTCATAGCGGAATCATTGTCGCTGGCTTGGTCATTACGTGGATGACTGCCGGTGGGAAACAGCCGTTTCTCGTAGCTGCCTTTGTATACGGAGCACTTGCTGTTTTTTCTCGCTTCATCCTCCCCGATGATCGCTGTGTGGGATCAGATTGCGAGCAAACACCGATCAAGGAGTATCGTCACATTTTGACCCATCGCAGCTTTCTGTTCTTTTCCGCGATTTCGCTTCTAATCTGGGCGCTTTACGCGCAATTCGCCATGATTCTGCCGTTGCGGGGAGAGCATGTCCTGCATTCCGCTACGATGATTGGCCTCATTTGGACGATCAACTCGCTCAGTGTCGTCGTCTTGCAAGGGTTTATCTCACGCTTTGTTCTACAGCGCATCAATCCGTATTTGTCTGTCACGATGGGAACGATCTTGTTGGGAGCAGGGCTTACGCTCATGGGATGGGCGAACCACTTCCTCACACTGTCCGGGGCTGCGATTCTTTTCATTTTGGGTGAGATGCTGTTTATGCCGATGCTGGACAGTCTTGTCACTCATTTCGCAAAGGAAGACTGGCTGGGGGCGTACTTTGGCTTTTCCAATTTCGTATCTGGTCTTGGGACGGCTCTCGGGACGGGGCTGGGTGGAGCGATGGTTGAAAAACTAGGGGGGGTCGGCAGCAATTATCCGTGGATCGGATATGGAGTGATTACGCTGTTTTTGGCGGCTGTTCTTGGTCTGTTTACCCTATACGCCATTCCTCGCCACAAAAACGCTGTACTTGACTCTCCCTTAAAAAATCGCAGAAAGGAAGGGGCCACATGAACGCAGAGGAACACGCACAGCATCAACCCGAAAAGCAAATGGAAGTGCTCAGGCGCGTGCCGCTCACCTCCCTATTCATCCAACTGGAGGACCATGTATCCTCCCGCATTCGCCAAAAAACAAATTCGCCTTGGCAACCATGGCTCTGAGAAAGGGGTAATTATATGACCAAGCAAAGCAAGGATTCCTCTGTACAGCAAAATCGACCAGACGAACGCAATCGCCAGCCCAAAAACGTTCAAAACGATGCGCCGGGCTATGGAGACAAAAAACTGGAGGGGCCAAACCGTCCTTCCACCTAATCCTCAGGCAATCCATAAAAAAAGTCATTTTGCGCCTTCATGCAAGGGCAAAATGACTTTTTTCGTTTCCTTTACGCAATCGGTACGAGCTTGTACGGCAAAGAAAATGTTTCCATTCCGTCCAAAAATGCTTGGCGAGACTTTTCATCAGGCGCAATCAGTTGGAGATAGCGTGTGAAATAAAACACGATGCGATCTTCTTTGCCCTCTTTCAAGCGATAGTGTGACAGCTGTGCGATGTCCGTCAAATTGTAAAAATATTCATAGCGCTCCTCTGTAAAAGGCGCTTGAAAGGTCCGGCTGACGACTACACCATTGCTCAGATTTTCCCGCATGTTCTCTTTGGTTGCCCCGAGAAAACGAAGCAGCTCCCCGGCACGCTTCGCCCCGACCTTTTCCACCAGTATGCTGTCGTTGTACTCCACTTCCAGATCGGTCAATTTGTTGGAAACGGCTGCAAGCATGGCCATCAACACCTTGCGCACTGCCAGATTCTCCGTAGCAAATTGATTGTCGAACACATTAAATTCAAAGGACGTAGCTTCGCCCTGACGCCGTGTATACAATATGATCGCGTTCAAAAGCACTCCTCCGCTTTCTACTCACTCAACGATATTCTCGAGACCATTTATCTAGGCAAAATGGATTCCCACGTTGCCTTGTCCAGCTTGCGAATGACACTGAACAAGAGACGCTTGGCTGCCTCGTAATCCTCACGATCAATGATCGAAGCATGGCTGTGAATGTAACGGGAAGGAATTCCAATGACGGCAGATGGCACTCCCTTGCCATGGTACTGAACGACACCTGCATCCGTCCCGCCCTTTGCCACATAAATCTGGTATGGAATGTTCTCTTCTTCGCACGTGGAGATGAGAAGCTCACGCAATCCTACCGGCATGACGTACATCGGATCGTAGATGCGCATCAAAAGTCCACCGCCGAGCTTGCCGCCATCGTCTCTTACACCTGGTATGTCTGTGGCTGGACTCGCATCCAAAGCCAAGAACAAATCCGGATCAATGGACGCAGCGGCAGTTTTCGCACCGCGCTGCCCGGACAATTCTTCCTGTACAGTGGCCCCGACATAGACGACATTCGGATGATCGGGTTTTTCGTGCAGCTCTTTTGCGAGCTCCACTGCCAAACTGCAGCCATAGCGATTATCCCATGCTTTCGCCATGATGCGGCGCGGATTAGCCATGACCTGCAGCGGGCAAACCGGTACAATTTGCTGGCCAGCCCGTATTCCTACCTGTTCGGCTTCCTCACGTGAATCCACGCCGATATCAATGTACATGTTACGTACATCCATCGGGCGATTGCGCTGATCTTCGCTCAAGACATGCGGCGGGATCGAGCTGATTACGCCTTCGACTGGTCCATTGTCCGTAATAATTTGTACACGTTGAGCGAGCAGGACCTGCCCCCACCAGCCTCCCAACGTCTGAAATGAAATAAATCCCTTATCAGAAATTCGGGTGACCATGAAGCCGACTTCGTCCATGTGACCCGCTACCATAATTTTCGGACCGTTCTCGTCACCACGCATAACGCCAAAAATACTGCCCAAATTGTCGTACATGAGTTCACTCGTATAGCTGCTTATGTATTCCCGCATAATCTCGCGTACCGGACCTTCGAAGCCAGGCGCTCCTGGTGCCTGCGTCAAACGGTTCCACAGTTCAACTTGAAATTTATTTTCCATCGCCAAAAATCCTCCTCGACCCTAGTTTCATGCCTGTTATCCTTCTCTATTATCCGCGAGGGAGAATTCAGACGCAACTATTCCCAAGCAGGAATGCAAGTTCTTGTCCCGAATGAAGAAAAAACACGAATCGTTTGAGGAGGAAAAAGCAGATGGCAATCACGTTACGAAAGTTGGCCGAATTCAGTGAGATTGAGCAATTAGAAGAAATGGAGGGGAAAATATGGGACCCTTCTAGTGCTATTCCCCACCATATGACACTCACCATGCAAAAGTTTGGCGGTCTGTTTTTAGGAGCATTCGATGACGAGAAAATGATCGGCTTTTTGTACAGCTTCCCGGGCTTCACCAACGGAGAACCCCATCTTTGTTCGCACATGCTCGGCTTTTTGCCAGAGTATCGCAAGCAAGGGTTAGGTGTACAAATGAAATGGCTGCAAAAAGAAGAAGCGGCAGCAGCAGGCTATTCCAAAATTACATGGACGTATGATCCGCTTGAAACTGTAAACGGTGTTCTGAACATCGCCAAGCTTGGCGGAATCGTTCGCACTTACTTGCCAAACTGCTATGGACAGCTCGATGACGACTTCAATCGAGGACTGCCGACAGACCGTTTCCTCGTTGAATGGATGATCGGAAGCGATCGTGTGGAATCGCGTCAGGCAGGGAACACCCCTACTCCCTCTTTTGAACAGGCGCCAGACCTGTTGCATCTAGAAATCAAGGATGGTATTCCTCATCCTATCAAAATCGATTTGTCACGCGAAGAACCTGTGGTGCTACTGCCTGTCCCTGCCTTCTTCCAGGATGTAAAACGGGCAGATATGGCCGTCGCTTCCTTGTGGCGAGAGATGACGCGGGAATTGTTCATGGCCTATTTTGCCAAAGGATATGTCGTCACGAATATCCTCCGTGGTCAATCCATCGTTCATTACGTCTTAGAAAAGCAGCCGTTGACTGATATTTTAGGTGCCTCGTCCTCTCTATCCTAGCTGGAATTGCGCGCCGGGTGGGCGGTATGTGGTAAAATGGGTGTTGCCCAACCCTAAACAACAAAGGACGAGAATGAAATGAACCGATCACAATACAATTATGACGTCATCATCATAGGCGGCGGTCCCTCTGGGCTGATGTCCGCTATTGCCGCTTCTGGCCAAGGAGCCCGAGTCTGTCTCGTGGAAAAAGGCTCAAAGCTCGGACGAAAGCTCATCATATCTGGCGGCGGTCGCTGCAATGTAACCAATGCCAAGGAACAAGATGAATTAATCAAACAAATGCCGGGAAATGGCCGCTTCATGTACAGTGCTCTCACCCAATTCGGCAACCGAGAGATTATCCAATTTTTTGAGGAGATGGGTGTCGCGTTAAAAGAAGAGGATCGGGGCCGCATGTTTCCCGTCACAGATAAAGCAGTGACAGTCGCCCAAGCCTTGATTGATTTGTTGAAGCGCCAAGGTGCTACCATTCATTTAAATGCCGCTGTAAAAGAAGTTATCTATTCGGAAGGCAGAGTCGGTGGCATCATGCTCCAATCCGGTGAAAAAATTACCGCGCCTTGTGTGATTATTGCCGTCGGAGGGTGTTCTGTACCACAGACAGGGTCTACAGGCGATGGCTATGCATGGGCGAAAGCAGCCGGGCATACGATCACAGAGCTGTATCCTACTGAAGTACCGCTAACAGCCAATGACTCTTTTATTCGCGATAAATCAATCCAGGGTCTGTCGCTGCGTGATATTACGATGACGTTGTATGCACCCAATGGGAAAAAGATCAACACCCAGGAAGGCGATATGATCTTCACTCACTTCGGAATATCAGGCCCCGCTTCCCTGCGCATGGGACATTATGTCTCTGTGTCTCAACGAAAATACGGAGCGGTTCCTCTTTCTCTGACGATCGATCTCATGCCTGACAAAACGGCCGAAGAAATCATGTCGGAAAGCTGGCAGCTGATCGAGGAGCAACCAAAAAAGGCAGTAAAAAATGCAATCAAAGGCTTCCTCCCCGAACGGATTATCCCACTCTTGCTTGCGATGGCAGGAATTTCAGATGAAACGACCTACAGCCATATGAAGAAACAAGAGTGGAGCAAGTTCACGAGCTTGATCAAAGCTTTTCCACTCACCATTACGGGGACGCTCTCTCTTGAGGAAGCGTTCATTACAGGTGGCGGTGTGAGTGTAAAAGAGATCGATCCACGCTCGATGAGATCCAAGCTCATGGATGGGTTGTATTTTGCTGGCGAGGTCATGGACGTCCACGCCCATACCGGTGGCTACAACATCACCATTGCCTTTTCGTCTGGCTATTCTGCGGGTACGCATAGTGCGCAGGAAGCATCCGAATTTTTTTACGAGAATGACGTTTAGATCAAGAGGGATTGGGGAAACTATGAATCAGGTTCTCTTTTCATGAAAAGAGAAATCAGCACATTACTCCCCCCTAGTTGTAATGTGCTGGTTTAACAGACCTTACTCCCTTTATCTTCCTAGATGGGGCATCGCCTGCGTGAGCGATGCTTCTTTTTTTGTCCAACAAAAAGCACCTGCTACAAAAGACGGCAAGTCCATCTTTTCATAGCAGGTGCTTTATTCGTAGTTATTGGTTTATCCGACAAGGCGGAACAAATACGCAAATCCAGCGAACAAAAAGGCCAGGCCCAACAGAAAAAACGTGTTGGCACGCTGCTTGACGCGCCTTTCGTCTCCTTGAAAATAAGCATTCATCCGCGATTGCCAACGTTTTGTCCGCGGCTGTACCATGATGAGAATGCCAACTGCCAGTAAGAAGAGAGGAAAGATCAGCATCGGACTCATCCCTTTTTCTTGCGACGCAGAAGCCAACGGTTGTCCTCTTCGGCTGGTGCGCCTTCGATTACCAGACGGGCCTCCTCCGCAAGCTGATAGGCTTCTGCGAAAGCCAGTTGTCGAAATGATATCTCTGCCTTCGTCAACAACTCATTGACCTGGCGATTTTGTCGGCGATAACGGTTGGTATACTGAATGGCACCCTCTGCCATCTGACAAGTTGTAATAATGCGTTCTGCCATCCGCTCTGTTTCGCCGACCAAATCACTTGCGTCCTGAACCAGCATAGCCACCTCTTCCAGATCATAGCGGTATTGCTCCATGATCGTTTGCACGCGGCCCAACGTCTGCACGACTTCTTCAAACATGTATTTCAATTGATCCGGAATCCCCGGCAAGTAGCTCCGCTTGATGTGCTGACGCACGCGGACTAATGTGTTAGAAATTCGCTCCAGTTCATCCAGCGCATCGTCTTCCGTTTCGATGACCAAATACGTTTGCTCTTCTTCTTCCGGAATCATCTCTTCTTGTTCAGGCTGACTCTTCGGCATGACCAGTTCATACTCTTCTTCTTCTTCGTACACAGGCTCCTCAGCTTTGACTGTTGGAGCAGACTTTTGTGCTTTTTTATTGAAAAGCTGAGGAATCGCTTGTAACAAAACGGAACGTTCAGCTTCACTCAGCTCTGAGGATTTGCCTCGCACCGTTCGCTCTTCTTCCACTTTCGTCTGCTGGAAAGGAGTCGGCTTTACAGAATCTGCCTCACTGGTAGAATGCTCGGTCTCGCTAGCTGGAGTCGGCTCAGGTGTACGAATCTCCGGCTCCACAGCCGCGGATGTCGCCGCTACTTGCTGTAGCGAATTATCCTGTTCCACCTCTCCTGCTTCTGCTCTCTTTTCTTCCTGCACAAATTCTGTCTCATCTTTGCTTTGATTCATTTCTATTTGCGGTTCAGCTTCTGCATATACAGTCGCTGCTGCTTCATCACGAGCAAGAACGCCATCTTCTATCGCTTGATACGTCGCATCAAGGAGGACTTCGAACGCTTTGACATGGGTCAATACCATTTCCAAGCTACCCTCTTCCAAAGCGCTCTTCGCGGACATGACCAATTGCTTCGCCTGCAAGAGGGCATTGTCCAAGGAATCCTGCTTTAAATCAAAGCCGTCACGAACGGCCTGCTCAATTCCTTCCTCCAGATGCTTGAATTCTTCCGGCATTTCCTTTTTCACGCGTTGCACAAGCTTTGGAATGAGCTCCATCGCTTGTCCTACCTGCTCTAGCACTTGCTGCGCTTTTTGTGTGGTTTCGTAAGCTGCGATGTCGTCCCCTGCCGTCCGCGCAGTTTTCACGAGTTTTCGCATCGTGTCTACTTCATCGAGCGATGCTTTCAATTCATGAAAAGACAATCCGTACTCCAGACGCAAATCGGACAAGCGTCGTTCCATCTGCTCCACTTGCTTTCCGATCTCAGGAACAACAACCTTGTTTTCTTGCTTGGTAACTGCCACTTTGGAAGTGTCTGTTTTTAGCTCATTCAGCTCTTCCTCAATTTTGGAAATAGCCTCTCTCGCCTCATTCAGCATGCCAAGTGCCAACGTAAAACGGAAGCGATCGCAAGCCTCTTCCGCATCGAGGATCATCATTTCCACATCAGGGATGCGAATGCGCAACAGATTTTCTTTTTTGTCAGCCAAGTGGTGGTAACGGACTTCTGTCATGCCGCTGGAACGGCGAAGCGGTTTTTCCACCTCGATGACATTGATCTTCTCAACGAGCTCTTCCTTCCAATCCTCTACATCGTCTACTTGGGCAAAAATAGCCCGGCGTCTGATCATCGCGTAAATCAAGCCGATCGATAGCCCAGCAAATACAGCCCCAACCAGATAAATCCACCATGGAATACCTCCGAGTGCGCTACTGCTTTCGCTCTCTTCCGCTTTACTAGCGTCGGTCGCACCCGGATTTGCTGTTGCTTGCTTGCTTTCGATGCGGCTAAGCTCTTGGTTTACTTCCGCAATTAACGTCTGAATCCCGGTCAAATACTGCTTTTGTGTACGGAATGGTTCATAGAAAGACGCAATCTTGTCATGCAGCAATGCCATCGTGGCACCTTTTGCCTGCAAAGAAGGACCGGCGTAAATCCCCAACTGCTCGGTGTTTATGTCGAGTACGATCATCAAGGCATCGTCGGCCAAATTGTAATTGTCAAACAGCTTTTGTGCGTAGATATCTGGAGATTCAGCTTCTGGTGCCGTGCTTTCCACTACGACGACTTTGTAGCTGCCCGGTATGCCGTTCAATGAATTTGCAAAGGCGGTCCTGTCTTCTTTTTTCAAATAGTTGTCAGCGTCCTGAACAACTTCGTCTTTTTTATCTGGAAACGGCGTCGCATAAGCCGGATTCGTATATAACAACATGCCTGCCAAACAGAGCATGAATAGTTTTCGTTTCACTTGTCATACATCCCCTTACTAGAATCATTCATTGGGAGAGGCCACGCCTAAGCGGGCAGCAAAGAACCTCGCAGATAACACATAATCGAGGTTTGCAGCCATTGGACGAACTCCTCGGAAGATGGCTCCAGATCATAGACCTGGCGAACCATTTGTGGTTGCAAAAATGGATATATCATCTGGCTCGTCATAGCCAGTACTGTACGATCAATAGAGACGGGCAGAAACTCACCCGAGACGACACCGCCCTCGATCACACGCGAAAGCCCGTGCTTCCATCGACTCATATATAGCGTCATCACTTCACGAGCAAGCATGGATTCTACGCTCAGCTCACGGTGAATCAAACGCGTGATAGGCGCGTGCTCACATTGAAATTGCAAATACAGCTGCACAACTTGTTCCAATCGTTGATAGGCAGGGATGTTTTCCTGCTCGTTTTCCAGTTCTTCCAAAAGGCGAAACAACGTCTCAAAGTAAGAAGCAATCAGCGTCTCCAGGACTCCTTGCTTCCCTTCAAAGTGATAGGAAATCAGCGCGGAATTTACTTGAGCAACAGAGGCAATTTGTCTTACGGAGGTTCCTTTGTAGCCATGAACATCAAAAAGCTTCGCTGCTGCGGATAAAATACGCATTTTCGTCTGATCCATCAGGCATCTTTCCCATTGTACAGATTATTCGACGAAAAAAGATAGTCTTGTTGTATGTTCGACAATGTTTTCCAGTATCCTGCTCGTAATGCTGATTCCATCGAAAAAAACCGCTATCGCATAGAATTTCTTCCACATAAGAAGTACGTAAAAAGCATCGAGCGCGTTACCTCATCTTTTCAATTTTCCCTGACAGAAAAAAGACGCTCCTGTCTGTTTTGCAAGAGGAACGTCTCACTTGATTACTCTTACTCCCTATTTGCTTTTTTTCGATGGAGTTGTGATGGGGGCAACTGCTCCATATTGCTGCAAATACGTTTCTACTTGCGTATGCTCTTTTACACGCTGATCGTTCAAATCGTACGAGGATCGAATGGACATCGTCATATTCGTGGGGAGCATCGTTTTTTTATTATAGTGAATCGTGTACTCTGCCTCCACTTCCATCTGGTTCACGAGCTCGTTTACGTCCACCTTCTTCTTGGATTGAATCGTGGGTCCGGAATGTTGTGCAGGCGTCCCTCTCCAATTGCCTTCCGAGAGTGACATCGCTAGCTTTAGCTTCGGTATGTAGGGTTTCTCTCGCCCTGCTATCGATTGGACTTTTGCTCCCGACTTTGTTTGTTCTTGCATTTGGGCAACAAGCCAGCTCTTTAGTTTGGCAGAATCCAATACGACTCCGAGCGCCTCAAAATCGTCATTTGGATTCTCATCTGGCAGCATCCGGACGTTTTGTTTCATATCGTCGATTTGCTGAAACGAAGCGATGGGGTTCCAGTTGTTCATTTCTTGATGCAGGGCCGGACTATCCCCTGCGACATGTTTCCAGCCTTCGTTTTGTCCATGCTTGGTATACAGCTTGTCCCCTTGGCTGAGCAAGGATAAGTTGTCCACTCTGTTTTCTTCTGGGACAGAGAGCTTCACGTTCATGTAAACAGCCTCTCCATCTTTTCTGCCCGAAAAGTTAACCATGTTCGCATTGGCACTATTTGCCGTCAACAGCTTGGTTTGCCCGTAGAACGCATACGATTTCTGCGCATCGAACTTGTCACGCACCTGCTCAAACATTGTATTCGCATCCTGCTTCACATTCATTTGATTACAGCCACCTACAACAACTGTACATACAAGAGCCATTACGCAAATGGGCCAATACTTCTGCATAGATGCTACCCTCCCTCAGCTACCCTAGATCAGCCTCATGTGGAGTCCCAGGGTAATAGTCCCTTTTAGCGTTTCCGGGGAGGAATAGGCTTATTCTATTTGCAAGCCTCTCTTGGACGATCAGGTTTACAGGTGGTAATACAAGACTCGATCCTGCTCTCTCACTTCAATCTGATGGAGAATCATCAACAAATCGATGTGCCCCAATGTCTCGGATAGCGTCAATGGCAATTCTTTTTGGTACAAGCCTGGAAATAAGAGAGCATTCAGTTCAAAAGCTGTCTTTTCTCCATCTGCAAGAAGCCTGCGAAGCGTGTCTGTTCTCTCCCAGTTCTTTTGCAGACGAGCAAGTATGAGCTCTCGATGGTTGTAAACCGGTTCACCGTGTCCACTCAGGACTTGTCTGATCTCCATGTCCGCACACATTTGCAGCGCTGTACGGTATTGGATCAAGGTCAGTGGTCTTGTACTCGTGCGATTCCGGGGTGGTTCAATGAAGGCATTGGATGAAATTCGCTTGATGATATGGTCGCCACCAATCATGACTTGATCCTTCGCCCGATACAACGACAGATGGCTTTGGCTGTGTCCCGGCGTATAAAGTACCTGCCAGTCCTCCAAGTACGGTACCTTTTGCTCATGCTTCAGATGGACGTCAATCTGGCTTGGCGCAGAAAACGTCTTCATCAGCTTGTGAAATTTCGAGATAATGACCATCATTTTTTCTGGTACACCGCTCTGGATGTACAGCTCTTCGAAAAACTGATCATGAAAAGTCATAAACTGCTCATCCTGCTGTACATAAGGCGTTGCCTGCGGATGGGCAAATGTCTTCGCTCCCGATCGTTCCCGTACTTTTTCTAACTGCCCGCAATGATCCACATGATGATGCGTCAGTATGACTTGATCGATATCTTGCACGCTTACCCCAATCGATTCTAAGCCTTCTGTCAAGGCCGCCCACGCATCGTCGGTCAATGGACCTACATCAACTAAGGTCAAGCGCTCCCCTTTTAGCAAGTAGATGTTTACTGCCCCCACATCAAAAGGCGTAGGTATTTCCAGACAAAAAATATCAGGTGCTACTTGCGTCGCGATCCTTTGCTTGCCATCATTCGTTGTCATTTTTTATCTACCTCTCAAGTTTTTTGCCTTTTTTTCCGAAAAGAGAAAAGAGCCATTGTTTTGGCTCTAGGCGAGAACAACTTGATTTCTACCTGAATTTTTGGCTTCATACAAAGCAATATCTGCTTGATGGAACAGCGCTTCTACACTCAGGTTTACATCCATCTCCCTGCTCCATTTCGCTAGTCCGCACGAGATCGTGACCTGTGGAGACGTCTCCTGCTCGACGCATTCCCGTATGCGCTCTGCCACGGAATGCGCGGTGTTTTTGTCCACACGCGGCAAATAAACAGCGAGTTCCTCTCCGCCCCATCTTGCCGCGATATCACTGTCTCGGATGCTATGTCGAATCAGATTGGAGACCTGAATCAGCACCTCGTCCCCTACCTGATGGCCAAATGTATCATTCACGGTTTTAAAATAATCAATATCGATCAAGATCAACGAGCCATAGTTGTCTTTTTGTAATGATCCTCTTACTCGTTCATTCAAATGTCTTCTCGTGTACAGACCTGTCAAATTATCCGTAATGACCATTCGTTCCATTTCATTATGCAGGACGGCGTTGGTCATTGCCAAGCTCGCATGCTGGCCAAATATTTCGAGGAGTTTGTAGTCGTCAAAACTAAAAAAATGATAACGGGAATCTGCGACTAAAAGGACTCCACTAATCTCACCCTCGACAACGAGCGGAACCCCCATGAAGGAACAGCACGAAAAGAGCGAAAAAGGAAGCGGTCCTGCCCCTGGTTGAGCCAGCAACAATGCCTGCTTGCTTTGCAAGATTTGCTGAAATGGCTTTTCTGTAGAATCGATAGCCATGCCATTAAACGCTGGAATGGAGGAAGAGAGCACATCAAAGCAATCCTCTCCCGGCGCTTTTCGCAAGATGGCACAAAACTCCGCATCAAAGGTAGCCCGCATCATCGTCGTAACAAAATCGAGAATTTCCTTTAAATCAAGACTTCTGTTCAGCTGGCGTGCCATCTCATTAATCAAACGCAATTCTCGAATTAAATTACGCGATTGCTGATAGAGCTGTGCGTTTTCAAACGCAGTGCCAGCAGTATCCGCCAAGATCGAAATGTAGTCCTTTTCATGCTGATTCAAGGTGATTCGCTGATCGGACGTCACTTGCAAAACTCCGTAGATTCCTTGCTTGCCCAAGAGTGGCGCTGCGATCACTGTCACCTGTTGCTCCCCTTCTCCCACTTCTTCGGCAATGAGACGTCCTTCCAAATAGGCCTTGGTACTGGTAGACGGCTCTACCTCTTGAAAAGAAAGCTGTTTGACCGGGGTGGTTGCATTGGGTTCAACCGTAAGGAAAAGTTCTGCTGACAAGTACGGATAAAGGCTGGGAATGCTCGTCACGATTTCATGCAAAACATCATTCACATCAATCGATGCCTGAATCTTTGACATCAACTGATACAACAAATCTTTTTTGCTCGCTTCACGGCGCAGGTCGTCCGACATGATCGAACGCCAAAGCGCACAGCTTGCCTTCGCCCCTACCTCCTGCAAAAAAGCAACATCCCGCTCATCGTACACGCAATCTGTCTCTTCGGGTGGCAGATGCAAAAACAGTGCGTAGAGCGGCGTTTGGTTCAAGGAGACAGGAACGACGACAAGCCTGTGGTCATCCAAAATGGATGGCATGATTTGTGTCGTACCGAATCTCGAAACCAGTTGGGCTATATGGGTTTGTCCAACTTCGGCCTCCTGCGTGGTTACACTCTCCTGCGGAATCAACGTGGCATTGTCCGCGAGCTTTACGGCCGAACAATAGCCTTTTTGGATAATGTCACTGATCTGACCCGTCAAGCTTTGCAGCAGCTCTTTGGTCGTATCATGCAGCGTCAAATCCATGACAATCTGGCTCGTGACGTGTTGAATATAAGCATCATATCCCATGCGAATCAAGGGCTCTAGCCCGCGCATGTAGGATGACAAATCGAAATGGATTTGGTCTTCGGGCGCTATCATGCCAATGACAGCACGAACCCTTCCATCTTCTTCACACAAAGGAAAGGCTCCACACACGTTGTTCGTTTCACTTCTCGTTTTGACTACGATCTCTTTGGAAGAAAGTGCCTCTAAAATAAAATCAAAGACTTTGCCAATCGATACATCGTGTTGCAGAGTAAGCCCTTGAGAATTCCGAGATGGACCAACCTGCATTTCCATGAAGTTGATTACGCGGCCCCCGGAATCTGTCAAGAAAAGGATGCCTGGGCGCTTTTCCGGCCAAGATTGTAAGATAAAATGGGCCGTGTAGGAAAAGACCGTCTCTAACTTCCCCAACATTTTACTTGACACGAGAAACTCCCTCTCTCAGCATTTTCTCAAGCTTTCAAATGGTCTGTATCATTAACGGATAGAACTTCCCACCTGCGATCTACATACCGAAATATCGTAATACCGGTATTATCGATACGTGTGATCCCCGTTCCTTGTTCTCCTACCGTCACATAATGCAAGAAGCTATTAATGAGACCGCCATGCGAGACAACGACAATCGCCTCACCTGGATGGCTCCCTGCTATTTCTGTCATGGCAGCTACAGCTCGACGCTGCATGTCTTCGAATGTCTCAATTCCACAGGAGGCTTCATCCTGATTCTCAAATCGCTCACGTATTTCTTCATAGGTAAGCCCCTCCCACTCCCCATAGCAACGCTCCCGCAAAGTAGTCCGCGTAGAAACAGAGGATTGGAAGTTACCAGCAATCTTGGCAGCCGTATCACGCGCACGACTGAGATCACTCGAATAAAAAGCGTGAATCGTCTCGCCTAGGAACCTGTCTGCAACTTGCTCGGCCTGGCGTACCCCGAGCTCGTTCAATGCGATGTCACTGTGGCCTTGTATACGACGAATCTGATTCCACTCCGTCTCTCCATGACGAATGAGATACATGATGGTTTCCAAAACGATTTATCTCCTTACCGGTCTGTATTCTGTGGATAGTATTTCTTATTATATAAGATGCCTGTTCACAATTCTAGATTGATAAAAAAACATTTGGTACAAAATTCCTATATTTCATTCCTTTCTGTTAATACCACACTCTTTTTTTCATGGATTTGAACTGAAACGAACTTTTACTTCCTCTCGTCAGAGGTGATAAGAAGAATATGACATCGTTGGAGGGGTTCCTATGAAACCGTGGATCATGCGGTCTAGCTCATTTGTTCTATCAGCCAGTCTGTTGCTGCCTGTGGCACAAGCGCATGCACAATCACCTCATGTGAGTACCAATAAAATGGCGACTACTGTGTCACAATCAGACTCTGTGGCACAAGCCAAAGCAAAGCTGTCCAAGGAAGCAGCCTTGGCACTCGCCACAAAAATAGTGCCTACCGCTGGGATGACGGTGCAGAATGTGTCTTTTCGTTCAGCGGATAGCTGGCGCCCATTTCCAGAATGGTCGTTTAGTTGGGTAAAGAAAGATCCAGAAAACGGAAAAACTCTTCTATCCTATAGCGTCAGTATTCACGCCAATACAGGCGAGCTGACTTCCTATTCGCGTCATGATCAGGAATCATCCTCGCTTCCCTATGCAAAACGAATTTCCTATATAGAGGCGCAAGAGCAGGCGAAGCGCTTTTTCGAGAAAAACAATGCAGGAAAAGCAGCGGAAACAAGACTGTATACCCGCGATATGCCAGAGCCAAAAACTCCGCTGAACTCGGAAGTCTTCTATAATTTCCGCTTTGTTCGTGACGTGGACGGCATTCTCTTTCCCGACAACGGCGCAGATATCACGGTGGATGCTTCCGGCACAGTGACCAACTATTCTCTGTCGTGGAACGACGTGACTTTCGAGGATACGGATACGAAAATCTCGGAAGAAGAAGCCGAGAAACTATTTAAAGAACAAGCGAATCCAAAACCAGTTTACCTGCTGCCGTGGGATCGGGTGGAGACGCAAAATAACAAGCCATCTCTAGGGTATATGAATCCTTTCACCTTCTACATGGATGCAGAGACTGGCAAAGCATTGACACAATCGTTGACCCCGTATCAACCAACGAAAGATCCTGAGCCTGTAAGCAGCAAAGTCCTACCTGCACGCCGCAGCGGACAACCGCTCTCCCAAGAGGAAGCTGTACAATGGGCATCGAAAGCATTGAATTTGTCCAACTACGAGCTTCGCTCTGCCAATTACAATGAAAGAGACTACCGTGGCAATCGTCCTGTCTGGGATCTCGAATTCGGTGAAAAAGGCAACAGCGAAGACGGATTTGCGTATGTCTCCGTGGATGCTGTAACCGGGGACATCTACCGATTGAACAAGGAATTCCGTAGCCATAAAGAAAAAACATCCGCTGCTAAAAAACCAAACATGGAAAAACTCAAGGCAAAAGCGATGGAAACGATTCGCGATTTGGCGCCAACCATGGCCCACCAGCTTTACTGGACAGAGCGTGTGGAAGAGGAAAACCAACCCGTTGTTGATTCCGAACGGACGCAGATCCGATTTGAGCGTTTTATCAATGGAATTGCTGCAGCTAGCGGCTCTGCCTACTTCACGTTTGACACAGAAACAGGTGATCTGCTGAGTTACAGTGCTGATTTGGGCAGCGAAACATACCCGACACAAGTTCCCAAGCACCTGCCTGCTGCCGAAGCGAGCGAGAAGTGGTGGACCGAGACAAAAGCAGAGGCAGTATACGCCCTCGTCCCTCTTACTCCTGAGGATGCCAAACGCGCAAAAGAGCAGCCTTCCTACACACCGAAGCGAACGGCCAAGATCGTCTATCGCGCGACAATGACGCCGTTTGAGCAGCCGTATTACCTTGACGCTGTAACAGGCGAGTGGAGCTCCACCTCTACTGGCAAAACAATTGCGCTGCATCGTCCTGCTCCTGCCGATTTAAAGGGTCATCCAGCGGAGAAGGAACTCTTGCTGATGTATGAATACGACGCACTAACGCTTGAAAACGGCAATATCATGCCGCAAAAACCGATTACACGCGGCGAAATGATTGAAATGCTCATGATCAGTCTCAACCAAGGCAGACACTATCCGGAGTACTCTCTGGAACGAAAGGCCACCTATAGCGATGTGGCAAATGGTTCGCGCTTCTTCTCAGCCGTAGAAGGTGCTGTTGATCGAGGACTTCTCGATAAAAATGCTTCCAAGCTGAACCCAAATGAGACGATTACACGTGAAGAGCTGGCTGATATGATTGTTCGTGCACTTGGTTACAAAAAACTGACGGACTTCCCTGGCATGTTCCAGTCCCAGCTCTCAGACATTGCCAATTCGAAGTACCGCGGTTCGATCATCATTGCGACTACACTCGGTATCGTGCCAACCGACAAACAAAAGTTCCAGCCGCAAAGCCTCGTCCCCCGTGCCGATGCAGCCATTACTTTTACCCGCTTCCTCGAAAAACGGGATACTCCAGACGGTCCGGTTACTTTGTTGCGAAAATAAAACCCAAAAAGCGCCATCCATCCCACTTCTTGCGACGGATGGCGCGCTTCTTTTCCCTTGACTTTACTATATCGCGCCTAGTATTATTGAATGTATGTGTACAGGGTAGCATTGATTGTAGGTAAAAACGGAAGGATGTACCCTCTTAGTTCCCTCCCTTTACAGACTGCGGCTGATCATCTGTGAGGAGCACGATGCGGAAACGCTACCGTCCGAAGTTCGTGTAGATAAAGTAGGAACTAACCTGCCGGAAGTAAACACCTGCGAATCCATATTAAAGGAGAATGAAAACATGTCACGTTACACAGGACCTCGTCACAAACTGGCTCGTCGTCTGGGTATCTCCCTCGATGGTACAGGAAAAGACATCAAACGCAACTTCCCTCCAGGTCAACACGGTCACAACAACCGTCGTAAACTGAGCGAGTACGGAATCCAGTTGCAAGAAAAGCAAAAACTGCGCCACATGTTTGGCCTTAACGAAAAACAATTCCGCCGCACTTTCGACAATGCTAGCAAAATGGCTGGCGTAGTGGGCGAAAACTTCATGAAATTGCTGGAATCCCGTCTGGACAACCTGGTATACCGCATGGGCTTTGCTCCAACACGCCCAGCTGCTCGTCAGTTGGTAAACCATGGTCACTTCCTGGTAAACGGCAAAAAAGTAAACATCCCATCCTACCGCGTACAACCGGGTGATGTAATCTCCATTCGTGAAAAGTCCCGTGGTCTGCAATTGATCAAGGACGCTCTGGAAAGCCGCACTTTCCTGCCGAACTACGTTACATTCAACGATGCTGCTGCTGAAGGTACCTTCACTCGTCTGCCAGACCGTGAAGAAATGCCAGCTGAAATCAACGAAGTTCTGATCGTTGAGTTCTACAGCCGTTAATCGTCTGAGGATAAAAAGAAAAAGAGTAGTGCCGCTTGTCGGCCTACTCTTTTTTTATGTATTCATCTCACATGCCGTTGACAATTTTCAACGGTTTTTGACACATTTTGCTATCTCCTACGCATCTTCTATCCTCTAGGTTCCTCGTATGGTATAATCAGGTGGTATGCTAGGGGGTCGTAGACTATGTCGAATAACCACACATCTTCCTCTGAATCGACGAAAAAAAAGCGACGCAGAAGCCGTGGCAGGACGTTTTGGGTCATCATCCAAATCGTCTTCGTACTAGGGCTAATGGGAGCTGCAGTCGCGGGAGGAATCGTGACAGGTTATGTTGCCGCACTCGTGAAGGACGAGCCTGTGCGCAGCAAGGAGGAACTGGAGAATAAAATCTTCACCAACTATCTGACTGGATTCGCCTACTACAACGACGGCTCTCTGATCGGCCAATTGCGGGCCGAAGAAGGCGATCGACGTTTGGTGAAGAAAGCAGACGTTTCTCCCTATTTGATTAATGCCATCATCGCAACTGAGGACCATAACTACTACCACCACTCCGGAGTTTCGCTTCAATCCACCATGCGCGGAGCGATTCAGGAATTTACCAACCAGCCTGTCGTAACAGGTGGTAGTACGATTACACAGCAGCTTGTAAAAAATACAATCCTTTCTGCTGAAGTTAGTCACACCCGTAAGGCCCGTGAAATCTTTACCGCGATTCGGATCGAGCGCATGTTTTCCAAGGATCAGATTCTGGAAGCCTACATGAACGAAATTTACTTCGGAAAAAACGCCAACGGATCAAACGTATACGGCGTTCAGGCTGCCGCGAAAGGGATTTTTGGCAAAGATGTAAAAGAGCTCGGGCTCGCTGAGGGTTCGTATCTTGCGGGCATGATTCAAAACCCAGGCGCCTACTCTCCATTCCGTGCAGAAAGCTATCAGCGCGGGAAGGAACGCCAAAAAATGGTGTTGGATCGCATGCTGGAAAATGGCTACATTACACAAACCCAATATGATGGAGCTCTCGCCAGTGATTTGAAGGCACAGCTGGCAAAGCCGACGCAGCAAGCTTATCGAGAAGTACCTTTCTTGATGATGGAAATTGAAGATCGTGCCGCACGTCAGCTTGTGGACGCAGACCTCTTGGAAAAAGGTCGAGACAAATCAACCATCGGCCGCAACGAATACCGACAGCTGGTTGAAGAGAAACGTCGCGACATCCTGCGAAAAGGGTACAAGATACATACCACAATCGACAAGAGCGTATATGACATCATGCAGGCTGTTGCAGCCGATCCGAAAAACTTCGGTAAGAATCGCACCTATACGATTCGTCGCTCTAACGGCAAAACAGAAAAAATCGAAAATGCTCTGGAAGAAGTCGGCGCAATGCTGATTCACAACAAAACAGGAGCCATCCTCGGCATGATCGGGGGACGTGACTTCAAGGTGGAACAGACAAACCACGCCACTGTACCTCGTCAGCCTGGTTCGGCCATGAAGCCACTTGCAGCTTATGCTCCTGCTTTTGAACTGGGATTGCTCCAGCCAGCATCCCCAATCGATGACGCTCCGGTGCTACTCGCTGACGGCCAGAACGGTTCCCATTTACCTAAGAACTGGAACAACAAATGGCAAGGGATGATGAGTGCCCGTGAAGCGCTGCGGATGTCCTGGAACATTCCGGCGATCAAGACGTATTTGAAAGTTGGCATTCCAACGGCTCTCGAATACGTGAAGAAAATGGGAATCACAACATTGGTGGATGCTGACAACTATGCAGCCACTGGCGTAATTGGCGGTCTTACCTACGGAACAACTGTCGAGGAAATTACAAACGCTTATGGGACATTCGCAAATCACGGTTCTTTCGTGGATGCCTATCTGATTGACCGAATTGAAGATAACACTGGAAAAGTCATTTATCGCCATGAAACCAAACCTGTGCAAGTGTACAGCGAGCAAACAGCTTACTTGATCACTGATTTGATGCGTTCCGTTGTCAATAACGGTACAGGTACGCACATCCGCAAATACGTGCCGCGCAAAGTCGATGTGGCAGGTAAAACCGGAACTACGAACAACAGCAACGACCTCTATTTCGTCGGTTACACGCCAGAGCTGTCCATGGGGGTATGGGTTGGCTTTGACGAGCCATATCCAATGCCAGACGCGGACAAATATGTTCCGATGGTCGTATGGGGTAAGGTCATGAAGGATGTCATTGCGAAGCATCCGAACCTTTCACCTCCTGACTCCACCTTTAAAAAGCCGGCAGGAATTGTCAGTGCGACTGTTGACTCGAAATCAGGTCTTTTGCCGAGTGAGCTTTCAAAAGAAGCTGGCCATTTGATCACTGATATATTCAACAGCAAATTCGTTCCGACAAAGGTGGACGATGCCCACCAAAAAGCACGCGTCATTACGTATAATGGCGAACGGTATTTGGCGAAGGAAGGGACACCTGAAGATTTTGTTACCGAAGGCGTCTTCTACCGCTCACCTGACCCGCTTCCAACCAAGGAGCAAATTCAAGCGAAAAACAGTAGGGTCGCCACCCAACCACCGGATTGGGAGCAACGCCTGCCTGACAAGGAAGACCCTCGCACAGAGGCAGGTGGAGCGCCAGCTTCGCCAAGCGGTGTAACAGCCACAGGCTCAGGCAAGCAAATTACGCTTACCTGGCAATCAGCCAAAGAAGCTGACTTGGTCGGTTATCGCATCTACCGCGCTGATGTGCAGAACGGCTTTGTCAAAGTAGCGACTGTGAAAGATCCATCCGAATTGACTTTTGCCGATACGACTGCAACCCATGGCGATTTAGGCTATTATGTCACTTCTGTGGATATCGCTGGCAATGAATCGCAGCCTTCCGCAATCGCTTCTGTCGGTTCTACACAGACATGGCAGTTGCCTGATCCGAACCAAGGTACGGAAACAGGCATCCCGAATCCGACGGACAATAACGGGAATGGTCAAACAGATCCAGATGGAACTGCGACTAACCCAGCAGATGGATCAGGAGGCACGAATACAGACACAGATTCCGCTTCACCACCTGCTGCTCCGAAATCCTTGTCCATCAAGAATACGCCAAACGGTTGGCAGCTACAGTGGAAAGGAAGCAGCTCGTCTGAGCAGATGTACAACGTATATTTTAGCCCAGACTCAGCAAGCGGCTATTTGCTACTCGGTACAGTCTCTAGCACAACCTTTACACACGCAGCAGACGTACCGAATGGCAGCACCTATTACATTACCGCAGTCAACAGTTACGGAGAATCGCCACATTCTAACATCGTAACTGCCAACACCACAGAATAAACTGGAATGACAACCGACAGAGATGGTTAGACGCCATCTCTGTTTTTCTACAAACGTAAGGGGGGGAACTGATGGAGCACGTCAAACGCTATCATTCATTGAGTCTAATGGTGAACAACAGGGAGCTGCTCGTCGAAGGACCGATTACAGGAAGTCATCTGGCCTCATTACGCTTTGATGAGGGGCTGAAAGCTTTTCGTATCCCTGAACAGCAGCATGAAGCTCTCATCGAAATCGCTGATTTGCCTGAAGGGCGCATTATTATTGCTCGCGAAGGCGACCTTGTCCTCGGCTACGTGACCTTTCTGCACCCCGATCCACTGGAGCGATGGTCACAAGCCCAACTGCCCGATTTGCTGGAGCTGGGGGCGATTGAAATCAGTCATAAAGTGAGGGCGGGTGGCGTAGGCAAAAAGCTGCTGGAAGTCGCCTTCTTGGACGACGCCATGGAAGACTACGTCATTATTACTACCGAGTATTACTGGCATTGGGATTTGAAAGGAACAGGACTCGATGTATGGCAATACAGAAAGGTCATGGAAAAGGTCATGGGCAGCGCAGGACTGAGCTGGATGGCGACAGACGATCCGGAAATATGCTCACATCCCGCCAACTGTCTCATGGCAAAAATCGGCAAGCGTGTACCACCAGAAACAGTCGTTGCCTTTGATGCTATGCGGTTTCAAAATCGTTTTCTTTACTAGTTTGGATGCCTTTTGATTCCAGGAGGTCACTCTTATGCGTATTGAAGAGATTATGCGGAAAAAAATTGTCACGATCCAGCCATCCACTACCATCGGAGAGGCGCTTCTTCTCCTCCGCGCAAACAGAATCAGGCATTTGCCTGTCGTTGAAAACGACTCACTCGTAGGTATTGTCTCGGACCGTGACCTGCGAGACGCTCTCCCCTCTCGCCTGCTGACGCATGACGATGACGACACCGTCCTGCACAAGCCTGTAGCCAATATCATGAACCAACAAGTCATCACTGCCCACCCTCTGGATTTCATCGAAGACGCAGCCCTCCAACTATACGAGCACAAAATCGGCTCACTACCCATCGTCGAAGGGAATCGGCTCGTAGGATTGATCACAGAATCGGATCTTTTCTCTAGCTTGATCGAACTGTTCGGTGTTAACAAACCTAGCTCCCATATCGAAGTCGAAGTGGATGACCGCGTTGGCATGCTGGCAGAAGTCAGTCAAGTCTTTCGCGATGCACAAGTAAATGTCACGAGCGTCGTGGTCTTTCCTGGGAAACAGCCCGCAAAAAAGAACCTTGTTTTTCGGGTACAGACAATTGATCCTCGTATCGTGACGCAATTGCTCCTTGAAAAAGGCTTTTCCGTAATCGGCCCTAGGGAAGGAGGGATATTCCAGTGAGCCGAAATGCTCGTCTGATCTACTCTCCAGACTACACGCAATATTATTTTCATGATGATCATCCGTTCAACCAGCGTCGTCTGCTCCTCACACACGATCTGATGAGCAGTTACGGAATACTCAAAGACTCAGACATCCTGACTCCCCGACCGGCGACAGATGAAGAACTCGCCCTGGTGCATGACCCACGTTATATCCAATTTGTTCGCGATCAGGGCCATAGTGAACACGAGCTTCCGCAGGCAGCCAGTTATGGCTTGGGAACAGAGGATGTTCCCTGTTTTTCGAACATGCATGAAGCGTCCTCGCTGATCGTTGGAGGTACGTTAAACGCAGTGGACGCGGTTATGAGTGGACAGGCAGAACACGCCTTCAATCCCGCCGGAGGATTGCACCATGCCTTTCGTGGACGCGCCTCTGGATTTTGTATCTACAATGATTGCTCCGTCGCGATCGCTTATTTGCGTAAAAACTGGAATGCACGCGTGCTGTATATCGACACAGATGCCCATCATGGAGATGGGGTACAGTGGGCTTTTTACGATGACCCTCATGTACTGACTGTATCCATTCACGAAACGGGGAAGTATCTCTTCCCGGGAACAGGCAATTTGTCTGAACGTGGAGATGGAAGCGGTTACGGTTATTCTGTCAACGTTCCGCTCGATGCCTTCACGGAAGACGATTCTTTTCTGGAAGTGTATGAGGAGCTGGTGTCAAAGCTAGCGGCTGGCTTCAAGCCTGATGTCATCCTGACACAAAATGGCTGTGACGCTCATGCGTACGATCCCCTCACCCATTTGTCTTGCTCGATGAAGATTTATCAAGCGATTCCTCGTCTTGCTCACCGTCTTGCTCATGAATATTGTAACGGTCGCTGGATTGCTGTAGGCGGCGGGGGCTACGATATTTGGCGGGTGGTGCCACGGGCGTGGACGTTGGTATGGAGTGAGATGAGCGATCAGCCTCTTGTGGACGGTGATCTTCCCGAAGCCTGGCTCAACCGCTGGCAACCAGAGACGGATTTGCCCTTGCCGCCTCGGCTTTTTGACGAACCATTCCCAATAATCCCACGACGAGCAGAGATCACGGAAAAAAATCGGCTTACGCTAGAACGTGCGATGCTGTACGCACCAATTGGCTCCAAGAAGTAAGAAAGACCATTAGAGAAACAATGAAGGTCCTTCTGGTTTGAGTCAACATAGTGGAAGAGTAGAAAAAGCACAGTTCTCTTCGACTCTGACACACCAGCATGGGTGATTCACTGCCCGTCTCCACTTCAAAAAGAGGACCGTCGAGCCAAAGCCACCCTACGGGCGGAAGTTCCTCAAAGAAGAAGAGTTCGACAACCGTGGTCCTCTTTTTGAAGTTCCGACTGAGTAGGCGCTGTCAAGGTCTGCGAGCCCTGTACTTTTTCTTTTCACCAGCTTTGTTGGTTTATCGGTACCTTCTAAGATCATCCTCGATCATCCTTACCAGCATAAACTGAGGGACGATCTTCACAACATCAAATACGACATCGTGAATGTTTTCTTTCATAATGTCACAACTACTACTTTCCCACCACAGTAGTCAGATGGCAAAATCTTATACTTTCCAATAAAAAAAGCGTGCAGCCCTTGTACCTTTGGGTACTGGTCAGCACGCTTTCACTATTCCAAAACGCTAGTTCACAAGCTCTTCCAGCTCAGAGGGTGCAAAGCCTTTTACCGCTTTATCTCCTACCACTGTTACAGGGACACCCATGAAGCCAAAGCGCTCCACTTCCTCTTGATAAGCACGGCTCGTCATGACATCGCGCACTTCAAAGGAAACACCTTTTGCTGTCAGCCAATTCTTAACCATGTCGCAATCCACACAGTTTTTCGTCGAGTAGACGATTACTCCCGCAGCTGTCGATGCTTGAGAAGCTGTCAGCATGTTACGGACAATCGCGTAGGAGCGCTGGGAAGCCAGCTTGGTAAATTCCACGAAGTTTACATGCGCGGAGCCGTCCGCTTTATCCGACATGGAACGTACAACGACAAACGGTACACCATTCATCGCACATACTTGTCCAACAGATGCCCCTTCCATTTCGGTACAGTGTGCTGCAAACTGTTCATACAGCCATTGCACCTTTTCCCGACTGGCAACGAACTGGTCGCCGGACAAGATACGCCCGCTCACTACTTGAACTCCCGCTTCCAGCTCCTTGCCCGCATCGATCGCTTGCTGCATCAGCCCCGCATCCGCTTGCCAAGTCCATTGCTCTGTAAACGGAATCTGTCCTGGTTCAAAGCCAAGCGGTGTCACATCAATATCATGTTGGATACAATCCGTTGAAACCACAATGTCACCAATATTTAATTCAGGATGAACAGCTCCTGCCACACCTGTGAAAATGACACGCTCCACTTGGAATGAATCGATGAGGATTTGTGTCGTCACGGCAGCATTCACCTTGCCGACACCTGATTTGCACAGCACGACATCCTTGCCTTCCATTTTACCCGTGTAATAGGTAATGCCTGCTTTGGTGGCAGTAGTCGTCTCTTGCATCGCTTCCAAGTAAAGCGCGATTTCTTCATCCATCGCGCCGATAATTCCGTAACGCATTTCCCATCCCCCTCTTGCTGTCAATTGCCTACGTCCCAATTCGCTTAAGCTTGCTTACGGCTTTGTGCTCTCCCGATACTCAATTCGATGCGGCAACAGCACGACATGCTCTTCGACATTCTCGTTATTCATGTACTTGGTCAACAGGCGCATCGCCACCGCACCAATATCATACATTGGCTGTACGACAGAAGTCAGTCGCGGACGTACCATTTCGACCAGACGAATATTATCGTGACCAATGACTTCGATGTCACCTGGCACGTTCAGACCAGAATCTTGAATGGCGTGGATCGCGCCAATAGCCATCTCATCATTTGCTGCGAAAATCGCCGTAGGCGGATTTTTAAGGGCCAGAAACGCTTTTGTAGTGGACAAGCCAGATTCATAAAAGTAGTTGCCTGTTGCAATCAGCTCTTCATCCAGCTCGATACCTGCATCTTTCAGCGCCTTTTTATAGCCTTCATAGCGCATCAACCCTGCCAATGGATCGTTTGCAGGACCCGCGATCATCGCAATGCGCTTGTGCCCGCGCGCAACCAATGCTTCCGTCGCATCGTATGCGGCTTGGAAGTGGTCAATGCTAACCGACGGCAGTACGTTGTCTGCATCGCGAGTCGCGGCGAGTACAGTCGGTACAGACGTGCTAGTCAATGCCTGCAAATGATCTTCTTTGATTTCTGCGCCCAGGAACAGAAGCCCGTCCACCTGTTTTTCGAGCAAGGTATTAATGAGCTGCAATTCCTTTTCCATCCGTTGGTCAGAGTTACACAGGATGATGTTGTATTTGTACATGGTGGCGATATCTTCAATCCCCCGCGCCAATTCGGAGAAAAACAAACTGGAGATATCCGGGATGATGACACCAACTGTTGTCGTTTTTTTGCTGGCGAGTCCACGAGCAACCGCATTTGGTCGATATCCCAAGCGCTCAATCGCAGCCAATACCTTTTTTCGGGTCAAAGGCTTTACGTTGGGATTCCCGTTGACTACGCGGGAAACTGTCGCCATCGACACCCCCGCTTCTCTTGCTACGTCGTATATAGTAACCGGCATCATGCACCCTCATTTCCCTATTTTTTGGTTTTCATAAGCGTTTTCATAAATATATGCACCTATGATACGACAAGCCGTATGCCGTTGCAATCGTTTTTGACGGCTTTCGCACCCGTTACTTCATGAGTTTGTTCATCGTTTTCAACAGCTCATCAATCACTTCATGGTCACCCTGCTGAATGCGATCCATCACACAGCTTTTCATATGTCCTTCGAGGAGCATTTTCCCAACCGCATTCAGTGCAGATTGCACAGCTGCAATTTGATTGAGAATGTCGTCGCAGTAGACATCCTTCTCTACCATTCCGCGAATTCCGCGAACTTGTCCCTCTACCCGATTGAGACGGGAGATGAGATTAGACTTGATTTTATCCGGCCTTTCGGTGGACCGATCAGTCGAGCAGCATTGATGGTTGTCTTCCATATGGTCTATCCTCCTTCACCAATATCAGCACGTAGTTCTAGCTTACTTGGTCGCCAATGGTTCGTCAAATAAGAAAGGTCCTCCCGCGCGCAGGAAGGACCCTCAAAACGTACCCGAAAGGTATTCTTATGCTCTCGTTGCCACAATCTCGCCTTTGTACAGGCCAGAAGCGAGCAGTTCATCAACGAACTCGTTGAACTGTGGAATGTTCAGCTGTTGCTTCGCATCAGACAGTGCCACATCTGGATCTGGGTGAACCTCTACCATGATTCCATCAGAACCGACTGCGAAACCTGCTTTCGCGCAAGGCAAGAGCAGATCACGACGGCCTGTAGAGTGCGTCACGTCTACAAACACTGGCAAGTGCGTTTCTTGCTTGAGGAGTGGTACGGCAGAAATATCGAGCGTATTGCGTGTCGCTTTTTCATACGTGCGGATTCCACGCTCGCACAGCATGACTTGTGTGTTACCTTCGGACAGGATGTACTCTGCCGCGTAGATGAACTCTTCAATCGTAGCAGAGAGGCCACGCTTCAAGAGGATTGGCTTGTTTACACGACCTGCCGCCTTCAGCAGCTCGAAGTTTTGCATATTGCGTGCTCCGATTTGGATGACATCGATGTATTTCGTCGCCATCTCAAGATCTGCTGGCGTCACGATTTCACTGATCGTCACGAGGTTGAATTCATCCCCGATACGCTTGAGGATTTGCAAGCCCTCTTCACCCAGACCTTGGAAGTCGTATGGCGAAGTACGAGGCTTGTACGCACCGCCGCGCAGTGTACGCAGTCCGCGTTTTGCGTGGTTTTCTGCTACTGCTCTTACTTGCTCGTAGCTTTCCACGGAGCAAGGACCTGCGATGAGAATCGGATTTTTTCCTCCGAACTCTACGCCTTTTACCGTGATAACAGTATCCTCTGCCTTTTTCTTACGGCTAACGAGGAGTACTTTTTTCTTATCGTCGTCTTGCAGATCTAATGAAACTTGGAAAATTTGTTTGAACAAATGACGAATCGCATTGTCATTGAAAGGACCTTTATTGTTTTCAACGAGCAGATTGAGCATTTGGCGCTCGCGCTCTGGGTCAAAACGGTTGCTGCCCTGTTTTTCTTTTTCTTTGCCGAGCTCTTGAACCAAGGTAGCCCGTTTGTTGATCAATTCCAGAATTTGCAGATTGATCTCGTCTATCTGCTTGCGCATCGTTTCGATTTGATCGTGTGCCATCTCTCTCCACTCTCCTCTTTCTTTATAGGGATTTATCGATAAATTAGGGTAATTATAATCGATTCAAACACCCTTGTCAGCAGTTTAGCGCCAAAAAGCGCGAAAGTAAATTTTTTCTGTTTTTTTATCTTTTCCAATTATTCGTCAAACCGAAGAAGATTCCTTGATTCGACAGGATTCTTTCCCTTTCAAATCGAATAGGTTTGGATATATGTTCTAGCAAAAAGTGATTGTTCCTTTCCGATACAGTCCAAAATCACCGATAAGTATTGTAAAGACTTTTTGAACAACCTCTTACAAGGAGTGACCTACTTTTGTCTGACATCACAGCCCCTGAGCTTATTTTTTCATTAGATATTGGAACGCGCAGCGTCGTCGGCCTGATCGTGGAAACGACCGGCGAGAAGTACCGCGTATTGGACTGCGCAATTCGAGAGCACGATGAACGCTCCATGCTCGATGGGCAAATTCACGATATTGTCGCCGTAGCTAAGGTGATTCAGCAAATAAAAGAAGAGCTGGAAGGAAAATATGGCAAACTGCATCAGGTAGCGGTCGCTGCTGCCGGTCGGTCATTGCGCACCCGCCGTGTTCGTGTGGACATGCCGTTAGCCAGACATGCCTTCATCTCGCGTGAAGATGTTGTCGCTTTGGAGTTTTCCGCTGTACAGGAGGCCCAAGCCGCATTAGCCCAAGAGCTAAAGGATCAAGACGTCACCCGCTATTATTGCGTGGGTTACAGCGTCGTCAACTACCATCTGGATGGAGAGCTGATCGGGAGTCTGATTGACCAGCGGGGTGACATAGCAAGCGCAGATGTGATCGCAACCTTCCTTCCACGCGTAGTTGTCGACTCGCTGATCGCGGCTCTGAAACGATGCGATCTGGAAATGCAGGCATTGACGCTCGAGCCTATTGCGGCTATTAATGTCCTGATTCCTGTAACCATGCGCCGACTGAATATCGCATTGGTGGACATCGGGGCAGGTACTTCTGACGTAGCGCTGACTGAAGAAGGGGCGATTACTGCCTACGGCATGGTGCCTGTTGCAGGCGATGAAATCACGGATGCGCTCATGAACGCCTTTCTCATGGATTTTCCGATGGCAGAAGAAGTGAAGCGTCTCTTATCCACCGAGGAGTCCGTCACCTTCACAGACATTCTCGGCATGGAGCATACGATGAGCGCTGCTGAGGTAACAAGTGCGATTGAAGCAGACATCCAGCAACTCGCCGATAAAATTGCCTTCAAAATATTGGAGCTCAATGGAAAAGCTCCGCAAGCGGTCATGCTGATTGGCGGCGGCAGCCTCACGCCTGGGCTTACCGGAAAAGTCGCTCAAGTCTTGAATATTCCTGCCGCCCGTGTTGCCGTTAGAGGCGGTGATGCGATCAAACAGTACGTTGGAGACAATCCTGCGCTCAGCGGACCTGAGTTCGTAACGCCAGTGGGTATTGCTGTTGCTGCACGTCGTCATCCATTGCGGTATGTGACGGTTACGGTCAATGACGCTCCTGTGCGCATTTTCGATTTGCGTAAAATGACATTGGGTGATGCGCTCATTGCGTCCGGATTGGATATCCGCCGTCTGTATGGGCGCCCCGGATTGGCGATGACAGTCACCGTAAATGGACGGATGAAAATGATTCCAGGTGGTCATGGGACGGCTCCGGTGATAGAGCGCAACGGAGAGGGCGTCAGTCTCGACACGCCAATCAATGACGGGGACCAAATCACCGTAGTAGCCGGTACAAATGGCGATGATGCACATGTGTTTGCCAAAGATTTATTCGATGAGCTGGACACGCTTGAGGTGATCTGCAATGACCGTCCCTACTCGCTCGGTCCTGTTGTACATGTTAACGGAGCAGTTGCCACTCTCGATACGTTGATCGCTGATCGTGCCGAGGTGGACATCCGCCTTCCCCGCACTGTCTATGAAGTACTGGAGCTCGCAGAACTGAAAACGTCAGTGGAATCAGGCTTGCGTTTTTCTGTGAATGGGCAAGATTATTCGATTCCGTCCCGTATCGAGGTGATCGAGCTGAATGGAAGACCAGCAGCCTTGACAGATATCGTCCGACAAGGTGATGTCCTCGTATATCGGCAGGATGAAGTGCCCGCCCCTTCCATACAAGATGTCATCCCCTTGGAAGAATGGGTACAAGAGACAATGACCGTCCACTTCAATGGTGAACGGATCGTTTTGCCTGTCGCGCAGGTAACAATTACGGTAGACGGAAAAGCGGCGAATGCCTCCGATCCCGTGAGTGAAGGTGCCGACATCACGGTAAAATCCTCACCTGCGTCTACACCTGTGTTTAGCGACGTCTTCCGTTTCGTGGACGTTTCCTTGGAAAAGCCCGATCGTGAGAGTATTTCCGGATTCGTCATGCTCGTCAACGGCGAACAAGCCAACTTCCAGACAGAATTGAAAAGTGGAGACAAGCTGGAGCTATTCTGGGAATAGACTCTCCAGTGCTCTTTTTCTCCATGCAAAAAGCCGGATTCACCTCGCTTATAGGGTGTCCCGGCTTTTTGATTACGCGTTGAGCGCCTGGCCAATCGCGTCCTTTGTAATTTTCCAGTGAGATGTGTGCCATTTTACTTCGCCGTCTTCCAGCAAAAAGATTTGCGGAGATTCGTGCTTGATGGCAAAACGATCCGCTACGGCGTTGGAAACAGGACGATCCTCCCGTACCAGAATGACCGCAGATTCCACTTGATTGTCCTGCAAATACGCCTGAAACTCTTCATAAGCGGACGTACTGATTGGGCAGATTGTGCTATGCTTAAACAAAAGCTTTTTCCCATTTTTCGCTACGAACTCATCCAGTTCTTCTATGGAGTGAAGCTGTTTTTGTGACATGATTCATCTCTCCTTATCTTATGTGCCTATCAGTATACATAAGTCCAAGCAGCAAAGTCTACATTTGCGGTGCAGTGGAGAAATGAAAAAAGAGATACCTATCTTCCAGGCATCTCTTTATCCTTACACCATAATTTTCGTTAGACGTTCGCGTAGCTCCAGCATCCATTTTTCATCGCCAAGGGACTGCGCCAACAAAAACAGATCCAATAGCTCGTTGACTTTTTCACCAAGTAATTCTCTTACGGTCGAATTCACCTTCTCATTAGCAATCAATACCAATAAGTTGGATAACTCTGACATTTCTTCGAATTCGATTGCCTGGCGCTGCGGATGTTGGCCCAGTTCCTCCATGAGTGACTTCAAATCATCCTTAATCACATCTACCACTTGGGAATGGTCACAGTTTTCGTCCACACAGACGTGTACAGGTACATTCATGATTTTCACTCGTTTCCGGTACACGACGTTGCGCAGCTCGATCTCCATTTCGTTCCCGCAGCGGCTGCATCTCTTTTGCAAAATGTTCACCCCTACCTATCTGCTTATGTATGTCTCTCATACTATTCGAGGGTCCTCCTTTCAATCCTGCTAAAGAGCAGGTGGTACTTGGTGGATATAGAGTCAGATATAGACTAGAAAGACTATTTGAGAGGGGACTGAAAGTCCTTTTGGTTTGAGTCAACATGGTGGAGGAGAAGAAAAAGCACAGTTCTCTTCGACTCTGACACGCCTGCATGGGGGATTGACTGTCCGTCTCCATTTCCAAAAGGGGACCGTCGAGCCAAAGCCACCCTACGGGCGGATGTTTCTCAAGGAAGAAGTGTTCGACAAGCGTGGTCCCCTTTTGGAAGTTCCGACTGGGTAGGCGTTGTCAAGGTCTACGAGCCCTGTGCTTTTTCTTCTCACCAGCTTTGTTGGCACATCGGTACCTTACTAAAACTTGAAAGAAAAAGACGATGCCAGCAAGTAGCATCGTCTTTCTTTTTCGATCAAACTTCAATCTCACGCGTAGATAGCGTTTACTTTTTCACAATGCGGACAAACAGCGACTTTCCCCGCTTTTCCTTCTTCATCTTCTACACGGTAGCCAGTAATTTGCTCGGAGAAACAAAAGAGACACTCTGTATTGAAGTCCATGTCGTACTGCGCTTTCCACACAATGGATTTAAAGTCTTCTCCAACATTAATCGTAATTTGGACCAGATCATGCTGTAGGCTTGATAATGATCTTTGCATCACATAAACATCCTTTCATACTTGCAAAGTCTTTTGGTATCCTCTAGCTTTTCCTGCTTTTCAGAATAATAAACATCGAGAAATGCAAGAGTATGAAAAACGAGAGATTATCAAAACAATTTTCTCAAAAATGGGCGGATGCCCGGTTCGGTCCTATGCGATCACCCATATGTTGTAGATGTAAGCACATGAGGCTTAACACACATATGAGGAGGATGTTTATTCGATGAGCGGCATCTTTAATGGAGAATTCGACGGCTTCACTCTGGTTTTGATTCTTTTCATCCTGCTGGTTATTATCGGGTGCAGCTGCGACTAATCTTTCTTCCCCGAAGATATAGCCATATTCAGCAGGTCGTTGCATATACATGAAGTACCGAATCCTTCAAGCGCGTTTCCTCCGTAAGCTACCCTCGTCAGTGGGTAGCTTTTTTCTGTTTGAGTTGTGTACAATGGAAAAGAATGATATGGAAAGCGAGGGATCCCCTTCCTATGAAAGATCCACGAATTGAAAAGCTGGCTGACGTCCTCGTCAACTATTCGGTGACTGTCAAGCCTGGTGAAAACGTTTTAATTTACTCCATTGGGAACGTTACCGATCTGACAAAAGCCGTAATTGCAAAAGTATACGAAGCTGGGGGAAATCCGTTTGTCCAACTGATCGACCAATCCGTTCAGCGCGAACTCTTGATGGGTGCCAACGAAACACAATTGGGTATCATGCGTGAAGCAGATGTGGCTTTCATGAAGCAAATGGATTGCTACATTGGCATCCGCGGCGGCGACAACATTAGTGAGCTCTCTGATGTGCCTGGAGACAAAATGCAGCTGCACTCCAAGCTGCTAGCGCGTCCTGTACTGGATATTCGCGTACCGCATACCAAATGGGTCGTGCTTCGCTATCCAAATGCATCTATGGCTCAGTTGGCTAATATGAGCACCGCCGCTTTCGAAGATTTCTATTTCAAAGTGTGCACACTGGATTACGGCAAAATGGATAAAGCCATGGACAGTCTGGTCGAGCTGATGGAGAAAACCGACAAGGTGCGTATCGTAGGGCCAGGCACTGATCTGACCTTCTCCATCAAAGATATTCCGGCAATCAAATGTGCAGGTGAAGCCAACATCCCTGACGGAGAAGTATTCACTGCTCCTGTCCGTGATTCCGTCAACGGCACGATCGCGTACAACACGCCATCTCCTTACCAAGGCTTTACATACGACAATATCAAGCTGACCTTCAAGGATGGCAAAATCGTCGAGGCAACTGCAAACGATACAGAGAAGATCAATGAAATCTTTGATACTGATGAAGGTGCCAGATTCGTTGGGGAATTCGCGATTGGCGTGAATCCATACATCCAAAACCCGATGAAAGACATCCTCTTCGACGAAAAAATCGATGGAAGCTTCCACTTCACACCAGGACAGGCCTACGATGAAGCGTTTAACGGAAACAAATCCTCCATTCACTGGGACTTGGTTATGATTCAACGTCCTGAATGGGGCGGTGGGGAAATTTGGTTTGACGATCGTCTGATCCGCAAAGACGGACGTTTCGTTGTACCAGAGCTCGAATGCCTCAATCCAGAAAACCTTAAATAAATGAAAATAAGCGAAGGGCTCATTGTTCACAAGACATGAGCCCTTCGCTTTATGTGGCTAAACGGAATAAGCTGGTTGTTTCAACAAGGAAGTCATCTTTTGTTCCATAAAGGAAATCGTTGACTCCAGATGATGAATGGTATACTCCCAGCAAAAACGTTGATATTCGTCAAAATTCACTTCCAGCTTTTTATAAGAGGCCTTACTTTGTTGAAGCAATTGACGTTGTGTATCCAAACAGCCCTCTAGCAAATCCTTTTGTTCGTCGATCGTGCGGCTCTTGCCGAAGAAAATCTTAACCAGCATGTCTGAACGCAATACTGGCGGCAAGATAGGCGTCTGGATTTCTTGACGGAAAGATTGTTTTCCGGCTTCTGTAATACGGTACAAAATCTTGTTCGGCTTGCCAGACTGAATGATTTCTTGCTTCGTCACGAAGCCTTCTTCCTCCAGTTTGCGCAATGCTGGATAAATAGCACCAAAGCTAGCGTCATAAAAGAATCCAATACTGTTTGTAAACGCTTGCTTAATATCGTAGCCACTCATTTCCCCCATAGCTCAAGAAACCCAGTATGATCGTTTTAACATCCATCTCTTCGCATCCTCCGTTACCGTTCTTTTTCTCTCTCTAGCGGCTAGGACTTAGCCTTTATGTTCAAAATATTCTTTAACTACATGTTATTATAAATGGATTTAAATAATTATACCAATGCTATTTCTTTATTATATCAATCAAAATTAATGATATATCCATACACTCGACTAGAAATTGGGCGTCCCTTCCCTCTCCGCTCCCCATAGGATGATACATACCTATCTGCTGTAGGGGGAGAGATCGGTGAAAAGTAAAAAATGGTCCCAATATACGCGGGTAAAGTACCCTGTGAGCAGCAGCAGTCTGCACCCATTTAATTTCTTCGTTCCCATTGTCGAGCGAGTTCAAGAGGGAGTAGTCTCCATCGTGACCGAGGATGCTCCCCATTCCAAAGACGTGGATTCGTTAATTCGCAGCCTCATTGATCATGAAGATAATTCTCCACCCATGGAACGAAGCTTTGGCTCCGGATTTCTTTTTCATCCGAAAGGGTATATCTTGACGAGCGAGCATGTCATCGGCAAATCCAAAAATATTTTCGTGAAGCTATATAACGGTAGAGTGTTTGAAGCCAACCGCATTATAGCCGATCGAGTCCGGGATTACGCCGTCATCAAAATTGATGCAGACTGCAAGCTATACCCGCTGCCACTAGGCAACTCCTCTCATACAAAAGTAGGAGAATGGGTCATCAGCGTCGGTTCTCCACCTGTGTTCAAAGAGACAAAAAACGAGCCTGGTTCCGGGCCAAATACAGCGCAAATTGAACGGGACGAGCTATCGCCTTTTTGTATAGCGCCATGTCACCCATCTGGCGAAAAACCTCTCTCCCCGGCTTGGGATTCACTTCGATTAACCACGCACGTCCGTCCACATCCACCCCAATGTCCAATCCGAATTCCATCATGCGACCGAAATAATCCTCGAGCGTGTTTGCTACATCGAGAGCAAGCTGATGACATTCCTGTTTGATCAGCTCCCCCCGCTCCTCTCCAAATCGCTTGAACATAAACCATTCAAAGGGAATCGCTCTGCCTCCCCCGTGCAAATTGGAAGTAGCACTGCCGTTCTCCCCCATACGTACTGCACAGCCTGTCACCACCCATTCCCCACGCTCGTCCTTTTGAATCAATACCCGTACATCGACGACATGCTTGCGCAGCAGTCCTAAGTCCAAACCTTGCTGAACCAGGAAATTGCCATCGCGAATGCGCTGTTCCTCCACCCACGTTTTGACCCATCTTTCCACGCCTTCCACCGTGCCAATCCGAGCCACGCGATGGTTATGCTTTTTGTCACGTCCAGAGAGGCTATACTCCTTACCGCTGCTCTTCACTCTGAGGATGCTTCTTCCCCCTGTGCCATTGCCTGGCTTGACATAGACGAGCCCATGGCGTGCGAGCATGTTGCGGACCAAGCCTTTTTCGTAAACATGCGTCTCCGGAATCCAACGTTTGACGCGTTCATCGGAAGCGAGCAGATTCGTCACTCTCCATTTCTTACTGAACGGACTGTTTGCAAAGAAAAACAGATCGCTATTTCGCAGCCGGATATACTCCTTTACCCTGCGTCGGTACCGATCAATGACAACTTTTGGCCAAGGGAACGATTTGCTCATCCAGCCCCCGTTTGGTTTGGGGATGAAGCCCTTGATCTTTCTTGCGGGAACATTGACATCCTGATGCGAAAACAGGTAGATTTGTGCGCCTAGCTTTTGCCCTGTTTGAACCAGCCTTCGCAAATAATCTGGTTCCTCAAAGCGTACACCCTCCCGCCAGGTTAAAATGCCGATTACCCGTTTTGGAAGCATCGTAACACCCTCTTTGCTTCTTTTCTTTCGCGATTAGTGTATGTGTGGACACCTTATAGGGAAACATTTGTCCATGAAAACGGGCTTGGCTTCTCAGCCATTGACAAAGTGTCATTCCAACTTTTCGTTACTTACTTTTTTCAAGCTAATCTGTTAGAATAAAGGGCAACAATAATGCTGCTAGATAGAGGTGACGCCGATATGAGTCAAGATTTTTCTGGCGAACACATGTGTCCAAAATATGAATGTGCAATAAACGTCCTTGGAAAACGCTGGACTGGCCTGATTATTCATGTGTTGCTACGTGGGACTGTACGATTCAAAGATATCCGCGAAATGGTTCCGCATATGAGTGATAAAATGCTCTCTGAAAGGCTGAAGGAGCTGGAGGAGCTAGAGATTTTGGAGCGCAAAGTGTACCCAGAGATCCCGGTTCGCATTGAGTACGAATTGACCGAAAAAGGAAAAGATCTGCGTCCTGTCATTGATTCCATTCACGAATGGGGCCAAAAATGGATGTAGCATAACCCCACTTGTCCAAGACGGATAAGCGGGGTTTTTTATTTGCGGTCAGGCATAAGCTCCTCCCTTTTGCTGTACACTCTAGCAACCCGAGGTGAAGGGAGGACGTGCGATGCGAACGGCCGTCTACATTCGAGTCAGTACGGAGGATCAGGCACGCGAAGGGTTTTCGATCCCCGCTCAAAGGGAAAAGCTGCTCTCGTACATTCACTCCCAAGGATGGGAAGTCCATGCAGTCTATGCAGATGAAGGCGCAAGTGCCAAAGATACGAATCGCCCCGCACTCGGTCAGCTCCTGCAGGATATCCGAACGGGTGAAATCGATGTCGTACTCGTCTATCGACTCGATCGGCTCACGCGCTCTGTTCTTGATTTGTATCAGCTCCTGCAGGAGTTCGATCGATATGCGGTACACTTTAAAAGCTGCACCGAGGTATACGATACGACTACGGCAATCGGGCGACTCTTTATAACCTTAGTGGCTGCCCTCGCACAATGGGAACGGGAAAACTTGGCGGAACGGGTCAAGCTGGGAATGAGTCAGATGGCAAGAGAACGAAAACGACCAGGAGGACCTGCACCGTATGGATACAATCTGGTGCGAGGAACGCTGGTCGTGAATCAAAGGGAAGCAGCTGGCGTACGCAGCATGTTCGAGCGCTATGATCGAGGCGAATCTCCGCGCCAAATCGCTGAATGGGCGAATCAATCCGGATTGCGCGGCAAAAATGGCGCTTCATGGAGTGCAAGTGCCGTGCTTCGCCTGTTGAAAAATCCGGTCTATCATGGTGCGTTGCGTTGGAATTACGCTGACGCCGATCAACAACGCAATGACCCTGAGGAATGGATTATCGAAGAGGCGACTCACCCGGCCATCATCGATCAATCATGCTTCTCGCGGGTCCAGGAGCGGATGAGTGCTCGCGGAACAAGCCATCCCCGCGTTCTCAGCTCCCGCTACCTCTTTTCCGGATTGCTGTACTGCTCGCGTTGTGGCTCCTCGATGCGCGGGAAAACAACCACGATCACCGGAAAAGGAGAAAAACGTTACACGCACCGCTACTACTTGTGTAAAAACAAGCTGGCTGGTACGTGTGATGCTCCTGCCATACGGGAGGATCGCTTGGAAAAAGCCATTGTGCACGAGCTGATGCAGTATTCGCCAGAGTCCATCGCTGCGGTGAAGGAAGTGTATCAGACTGTGTTACAAGCGAATTCCCGCGCTCCCGCGAAAGAAACCGAGCAACAGCTGCAAATTCGAAGGAAGCGCTGGGAACAGGCTTATGAAGAGGGATTCCTTACTCTTTCTGCATTACGAGAGAAAATCAGTGCGTTGGAACTGGCTGCAAAAGAACGGGAACAGACTTACTCTGCTTTTGCAAAAGGACAACCGCTTGATCTAGATGCGCTTTCCAATTGGCAGCTCATTTGGACACATGCCAAAGAAAAAGAACGGCGATTGCTCGTATGCACAGTCATCCAACGTGTTGACGCGGAAGCAACAGACGCTGCCTCTGGTCAGAAAAATCGTAGGGTTTGCCTGCATCTGTTGTCTTTTCACTAAAATTGCCCCTGTTTTTGCCTGTATGGCGACAGGTGGTTCCCCACTGGGTTTGGAAAATTCTGTGACAGCGGGAATCATCAGTGCCAAAAACCGTCGCTTACAGGTTGCGAAGCGTATGTACGAAGAAATTTTTCAGACGGATGCTGCCATTAACCCAGGAAATAGCGGAGGTCCACTCATTAATTTGAATGGGGAAGTCGTTGGTCTCAATGCATTCATCATTCAATCCAGCCAATGCTTGGGCTTCGCCATCGGAATTGACGCCCTCAAAATGCAACTGGAGCAATACGTATTCAAGTGAGAAGCATACGATTCAACAAAAAAACCCCGTCTAGGAGGACGGGGATTGCTTCTCTAATGCAATAAGATATACATTTGGACCTTCTGTGTTGATTTGTTCTTCTGCCTGTTTTAATTGTTGCAGCTGAGCGGCCGTAAGCTGTGCGATAGGCAGTTCACCCAAACGATTCTGTTCCATTGCGTCATTCCTCCGTTGGTGTCAGACTCACGCTCGTAGTCTGCCCGATCTGGAGAGTATGTATTTACGCAGTGAGATCAAAAGCTTTGGCAATCGCAGAACACGAGCGCTTGCAGAAAACGATGGGCAGCTCGCGATCTTTGGCTTGGTTTTTCACTGTTTTGGCCAAGTTGTGATTGACGAAATCAGTCAACACCAAAATCATGTGGATACCAGCTGGAATTTTCACCCCGGTTTGCGAGCTTTTCCGTCCAGTTACGTGGTGAATATCCTTGAAGCCTTGACCTTGCAGAAATTCGATAATATTGCCCAGGCGATCTCCGCCAATTACTAAAATGGATGACATAACTTGTTACCTCCTTAAATTTGGGTGAATGTAGGATTTATGTTTTGTTCTCAGAATGCTAATTGATAATGAATATCACTCTTATTGATAAATATTATCATTCCCAATTGGCTTTGACAATACTCTCCATGATAACTTTTTTGTCAAAAAACAAAACTAGAAACGAAGCCGATAGACAAAGCCACGGCGCTCTAGCGTTTCCGCTCTCTTTTCCAAATTACACCGCATCATATTCTTCGTAATCATAGGAAAATGTACATAGGTGTTGCCCGGGTGTTTTTTCCAACGTTATAATGAAAAAATAGATTGTGAATGAGGAGGTGGCGTAGGGTGCAAGAAATTACACAGCTGCACGCCATTTTTGATCGCACCAGAGGTTATATCAACAGCTTCATGGGCGTTATCCAGCCGATTATCGATGCGGCAACGGACGAGCATACTCGTCTTTACTACCATCACATTTTGGAAGAAGAAGAACAGCGCATGGGTCGCTTGCAGGAATTGGTTCCCTACCTGGAGAAGCTGTCCTCAGGAAAAAGCCTGGATCAGCTAAGTGATCGCGACCTCTCGCAAATGCTGTCCGATGTAAATCTGGAACGTTTTGGACTGCACAATTTCCGCGAGCATCTGGAGCTCTCTTTGTATGAATTCAAGGATGACGAAACACGTCAGCTCCTGGATGGCATGCGAGAAAAGACGCATACAGACTATTTGACAGTCAAAGAGATCATGGCGAACATGAGCCAACGATTCTCTGATGCGGCTCATCCTGATCTCACTGATCATGATGAGGGGCACGACATTCACCAGGTCGATCATTTGAAAGCTTCGGCTTCCGCTCCTCACGGTGTTGCTTCCGTGATCAAGCATTCCGCCCCTGCAGTTTCTGGCAAAAAAGGACTGACAGTTGGCAGCTTGAAAGGAATGTAAAGAATCGGAAATCCTGAAATGACATGGAGGTTACACTATGGACAAGCTTCGTAAATACCCAGACTCTCCCTTGACGACTGAAGAATGGAACCAGCTGGACGCAACTGTCGTTGACATGGCTCGCCGCCAGCTTGTAGGCCGTCGTTTTATCGATATTTATGGACCATTGGGTGAAGGCATCCAAACCATTACCAACGATGTATATGAGGAATCCCGTTTTGGCGGTCTCTCCCTGCGTGGAGAATCACTGGAAATGACACAGCCTAGCCGCCGTGTCAGCATGACGATTCCGATCCTGTACAAGGATTTCATGCTGTACTGGCGCGATGTTGCCCAAGCACGTACACTGGGCATGCCTTTGGACATGAGCGCGGCTGCCAACGCAGCTGCTGGTGGTGCACTGATGGAAGACGATCTGATCTTCAACGGTGCTGCGGAATTCGACCTCCCAGGTCTGATGAACGTAAAAGGCCGCCTCACTCATCTGAAGAGCGATTGGATGGAATCTGGCAATGCGTTTGCGGATATCGTGGAAGCACGCAACAAGCTGTTGAAAATGGGCCATAGCGGTCCGTATGCACTGGTTGTTTCTCCTGAGCTCTACTCTCTCTTGCATCGCGTGCACAAAGGCACCAACGTGCTTGAGATCGAGCATGTTCGCAATCTCGTTACAGATGGTGTCTTCCAATCTCCTACCATTAAAGGCCGTTCCGGCGTTTTGGTAGCGACCGGCCGCCACAATCTCGACCTGGCGATTGCTGAAGACTTCGACTCCGCATTCCTCGGAGACGAGCAAATGAACAGTCTGTTCCGTGTGTATGAGTGCGTTGTATTGCGGATCAAGCGTCCAAGCGCAATTTGCACCCTGGAAGAAACAGAAGAATAGGAAGCTCTTTGACACACCCATTGACGATTCTTGTTGTGGGTGTGTTTTTTCATTCTTGAAATATGCAACACATCACTTATAATAAGAACGTATGTTCCGAACTTTCAAAACAATCTGACACAAATGTCGTTGGGGGGCTTTTTTATGAGATGCGAGGTCAATGGCGTCAACCTTTATTATGAGGAGATCGGAAGCGGCTTTCCTGTCGTGATGATTCACGGTTTTTCACTTGATCACCGCTGCATGACTGGTTGTCTGGAACCAATTTTTAAGAAACGTCCGGGATACCGACGACTTTACATAGACTTGCCGGGAATGGGACAAACGGAAAACTACGAACATATCCACACCACGGACGATATTCTGGAGGTTGTCCTCGCGTTCATCGATCAGCTCATTCCAGGTGAGCCCTTTTTCATTGCAGGTGAATCATACGGCGGCTATCTTGCGCGGGCGGTTATTGAGAAGCGCCGAGATCAAGTGAAGGGCGCCCTTTTCATTTGCCCGAACGTCATTCCTGACAAAGCAAAGCGCACACTGCCAGATAAACCCCTCCTAGTAGAGGAGCCTTCGCTCTGGGAGCAGTTGAGTGAGACAGAACGAGCGGAGTTTAAGTCGATGGCAGTAGTAGCTACCAACTACACGTGGAACCGCTATAAAAAAGAGATTGTCGACGGCTACATGCTGTCAGACCCTTCTTTCCTCAGTAAAATCAGACAGGCGTATGGCGTGTCCTTCCCATTAGATACGGCCCCCTTCCCCTACCCGAGTCTTTTTGTTGTGGGCAAACAAGATCATTCTGTCGGCTATCGCGATATTTGGGATATAATCGAAGGCTATCCCCGCTCTTCTTTTACCGCACTCGATTGTGCCGGACACAACTTGCAGATTGAGCAGCCGCTTCTGTTTACAGAGCTTGTGAATGAATGGCTGGATCGGGCACAAAGAGAGTTCTCCCTGTAAACATGCATGAAAAAAGACAACCAGCTCAATGGCAATGGTTGTCTTTTTGCTTCCATTAAACATTTGTCACCAGAGATTCGCTGTAGGCGTGGAATGCTTTGCCCAGTCGTGAAATCGCAAGCTCCGTGTCTTCCCGGTTCAAGAGTGTATAGTTCAAGCGCATCGTATTGACTTGCGGTTCGGCTGCATAAAACGGCTTCCCTGGCACGAATGCCACGCCTTCCTGTACGGATCGGGCCAGCAGCTTCTCAGCATCGACGTGCTCAGGAAGATTCACCCAGAGGAACATCCCGCCTCTTGGTTTTTCCCACTGTACACCCTCCCAGTTTTGCGCGACCAAGAGCTCATGCATCCATTCCATGCGCGCCTTGTAGGACTCGCGGATTTTCTCGATGTGGCGCTCCAGATCAAACCGGGATAATAGCTCATACAGGGCGTATTGGTCGATTGTGCTCGACTGCAAATCAACTGCTTGCTTCGCCTTCACCATCATTTGAATTACGCGGGTATCCCCGATGGCCCATCCGGTACGCAAGCCGGGCGCGACAATTTTGGAAAAGGTACTGGTGTACACCACACAGGAATCGGTCGGATGCTCATCCAGTGAGAAAATCGAGCGGTACGGTGCTTCCCCATCGAATTGGATCTCTCCATATGGGTCGTCTTCCAGGATGAGAATGTTTTGCGCCTTACATTGACGAAGCAAACCGAGACGGCGTTCGAGACTCCATACCTTTCCTGTCGGATTCGCAAAGGTAGGAATGACGTACACCATTTTCGGGCGATACTGGGCTATTTTTTTCGCCAGATCGTCCAGATCCATCCCATCAGCATCACCGTCTACAGGAATCGCTTTGATTCCCCGGAATTGGAACAACTGAACCGCTGCCAAATAGGTAGGGTTTTCGACGAGAACGACATCGCCTTCGTCTAAATATACACGGCACAACAAGTCTACCGCTTGCTGAGAGCCCGTAGTGATGATCATATTATCTACACCGACGTTCATATGCTTTTGCTTCATGCGGGATGCAATCCACTCACGAAGCGGCAAGTATCCATCAGTCAATCCATATTGAAGAGCTTTTGCTCCTTGTTCGAATGCGCGGTTGAACGCTTCGCGCATCTCTGCGATTGGAAAAGAATCCTCTGCTGGCAGTCCACCTGCGAGCGAGAGCACTTGATTGCCTTGGGTCAGCTTCAAGATTTCCCGGACAGCCGAGGAGGATAGTGCTTCAACAGATTTTGAAAATGAGTAATCCATGTTCCGTTCCCCCTTGATTTTGTTATCCTTGTTTTATCACTGTCAACAGCGTAAGTCCAATCCTTGCTAGCTATGAGCAGATAGGTTTTGACTATGTCGAGCGGTTGTTCAATCGTTAGTCTTGGCACACTGCATGCAAAAAACCCCTCTTCGTATTAAACGAAAAGGGGTCCATATGTATAGGCTATATCATCCTAGGCGATGCGGAACACACGTGGTTTCTCTGTGTGTGGGAGGAAAGAGAGGTCTACATGCGCGGACGCTTCTTCCATACCGATATCGTTTGCCAACAGCAATGCCTCTTCTTGGAAGGTCGGCGTACAGCTGCCTTCATTCAGTTCACAGAGACGCTTCAATCGCTTCAGTCTCTCTGCGGATTTTTCCACTCTCATGCATTCGTTCGTCAGCTCACAAACGTTGACGTGACGAGCATCAGCGATCATGCTGATATCATTCACATGGACAATGAGTCTTTTGCCTTCTTCTGTAACAAATCCGATCGAGCAAAAATGCGCACCTGACATTTCCAAACGAGTGAGAACAGCATTGGCGTAAACTTCTCCGGTCCGCAAGCGAATCTGGCCTGCTTCAATGGCTCCGCCGATCTTTCGCTCGTTGGCGATCACCGTATACATATCCGTGTAACCGTTAATCTGATAGCGCATGGTACCCTCCCGCTCTCGCTGAGACTAATTATCATTAACAATGCCATCGTATAATGAAAATCATTATCTGTCAATAATGAGAATGATTTTTATTCTAGAATAAAAAGCCACACTCCATTTGTATGGTAGTGTGGCCAAATTGCCTCGCCATTATTTTGTTTTCGTAAATAACCCCAACCGCTCAATCCGCTGGACGGCTTCCGCGAGACGCTCTTCATTTGATAACAAAGCCGCTCGCACATAGCCCTCACCTGTCGGGCCAAAGCCATTTCCTGGCGCTACGACGACATGCGCTTTTTCCAAAAGCAGATCAGAAAATTCGACGGACGTGAAGCCGCTTGGAACAGGAAGCCAAGCAAAAAACGAGCCTTGAGATGGCGGAGCCTGCCAGCCTATCCGATGCAGATTGGAGTACAAGGCATTGCGGCGGCTTTCGTAGACAGCCACGAGATCGCGAACGCACTGCTGCGAATCCGTCATCGCTTTGGCTGCCGCCATCTGCACCGCGCCGAACAGACTGACGAAGTAATGGTCCTGAATGAGATTGATCAGACGAACTAGCTCGCGATTTCCTACCATCGCACCAACACGCCAGCCTGCCATATTGTACGTTTTGGACAAGGTATAAAATTCTACACCCACTTCTTTTGCACCCGGAACCTGCATGAAGCTGACCGGCTTTTTCCCGTCATAGCTGATCGCCCCGTAGGCGAAGTCATGGCAGACGACGATTTCATGTTTTCGCGCAAAACGAATGGTTTCCTCATAAAACTCCAGTGGTGCGTTGACCGCTGTCGGATTGTTCGGATAGTTGAGAAACATCAGTTTCGCTCGATCCAGGTCAGCTTGGGAAAGCTGGCTGTAGTCTGGCAAGAAGTCATTTTCCGCCTTCAACGGCATCATGCCCATCCGTCCGTTGACGACAGCAACCCCCGACCAATAATCCGGATAGCCCGGGTCTGGAACCAGCGCAACATCGCCTGCGTTCATGAGTACTTGGCAAATCTCTACCAGTCCGGTTTTGCTGCCGAACAATATCGCTACTTCTTCCTCCGGATCGAGGTCCACATCAAATTCTTGCTTATACCAATGAGCTACTGCCTGCTTCAGTTCCACGCGTCCCTGAAAAGGCGGATATTTGTGATGGAGTGGTTGTGCCGCTTGCGCCTGTAGTTCTTCAATAATGTGCGGCGGCGTCGGCAAATCGGGATTGCCCTGCCCCAGGTTAATGACGTCATGGCCTTGCGCAATGACCTTGTTTACTTTTGCCACCAGGGTCGCAAAAAACTGGGTAGGGAGTCGATCAATCATGTCGGAGGGTTGAATGCGCATTTCTTTCTTCCATTCCTTTCTTGGGCCCAATACAGTAAAACCCCCCTTTTTCCATACAGAAAAAGGGGGAGATCAGCTTGGTCACGTCCTTATCTGTCAGGAAAAAAATCCTGCTGGAATTGGCACAGCATCTGTCCATTACATGGAACAGATCCGCTGCCGGGCTTCATAGGGCCAGTCCCTCCACCTCTCTGAATAAGTCAAACACACGGAATATACTGTTTTTTCGTCTATATCATACTACTTGAGCACGTAAACCGTGTCAAGATGCTTGATTCTGTAGGGGTACCTGATGTCTCCTTTTTTGAAAAGAAGTGTGGAAGGCAAAGAATGCCACAGACAACAGACACAAGCCTGCCATCACGAACAATAGTCCCTGCGCATGAATCGATTGAAAAATGAATGCGCCAAGCAGTGGTCCGAGCATCCGCCCAGCTGATCCAGTCCCTGCAATCAGCCCTTGAATGAAGCCCTCTCGTCCCTCTGGCGTAAACTGTGCAGCTACTGCCGGCACCGCTGGCCACACGAGCATTTCTCCCAGCGTCATGATGAACATCCCCGCCACAAAGCCTGCATAAACCGTTGATTGAGACAAAATCAACATCGACAAGGCAAAAATATAAGCGCCCAAGAGCATTTGTGCTTTTAGCGTACGGGCAAAGCGTCGAATGACCCACGCAATCAATGGCTGACCAAACAGGATCAAACCGCCGTTCAGCGTCCACAACAAACTGTATTGACGGAGTGAAATGCCCAGAGATTGCATGTAGGTCGACAGTACCGTGGTCCACTGTACATAGACAATCCAGCTAATTAATAGCCCCCCGCATAATAGCAGCAATGCTCCCCATACCACTTTTGACTCTTGCTGTGGTTGTTGTAGCACATCACCAGTTGCTTGCTCAGACATGCTTTGTCCAGTCGTCGAGTTTTGGCGTTGTTGTTCCGCCAATTTTAACTGACGCGGCAAAATGAGCATGAACATGGCAAGGACGATCACTTGTGAGATAGCATTACCGAAAAACGTCCAGGCAAACGAAACACTTGCCAAGAAGCCACCCAACGCAGAACCGGCAGCTACCCCCACATTGAGGGAGACATAAATCAGATTGATTCCTTTGCGTCCTCCGTCCGGCCATAACACTACTGCCAGTGCATTCATCACAGGAGAAAGTGTTCCGTAAAACAGTCCATTCAACAGAAGCAAGACAACATAAATCGTAAAATCTTGCGTAACACCTAAGCCAACCGAAATGAGAATAACGCCGATGGAACCAACAATGATCGTGCGCATTTTGCCCCAGCGGTCAAACATCATCCCGCCGATAATACTCCCGATCAGGAATGCGCCTTGATTTAAAAGCAACAAGAAGCCGGCTACAGTCAGCGGCTTTCCGAGATGGTTGTGAATATAGATCGTGACCAGCGGCCAAATACATGCCATTCCGGTAGAAAAAATGACGGCAGCAATCGCCAATAAACGAATGCTGCTCGGATAGGATTCCCACTTTTGCCTCATGGCTTACTTCTCTCCCCGATGGAAATCGCCGCTTTTTCCGCCTGTTTTGGATTGCAGACTGGTCGGACCGATTATCATTTCTTTATCCATGGCTTTGCACATGTCATACACCGTCAAAGCCGCTACGCTGACAGCGGTCAACGCCTCCATCTCGACGCCTGTTTTCCCTGTCGTCTTCACGGTTCCTGTAATCGCAAGCGTCGTTTCATCTACAAAAGCAAATTGTATGTCGATGCCAGTCAATGGCAGCGGATGACACATCGGGATGATTTCCCACGTCTTTTTGGCAGCCATGACACCTGCTACCTGCGCAACTGCGAGTACATCGCCCTTTTCGATTCGACCTTCGCGGATTCGGGCGAGTGTTTCGGGCTTCATGCTGATTTGGCTCTCGGCTACAGCTACCCGTTTTGTGACATCCTTCTCAGATACGTCTACCATCCGCGCTCGATTTTGTTCATTAAAATGTGTTAATTGATCAGTCATACTAGCATCGTTCCTCCTCTATCTCCTCCTACCTTACTCCCACCACTGGATAAAAGCAATGGGAATGTAGAGGACACTGTTTCGTTATCTTGCTCATCCACTCCTAAAAACGTACGAAGAACAGGTGCTGGAGGTATACTGTGCGTACACAGCTCAAAAGGAGGCGTATGGAAATGGAAACGAATAAGGATCAGACGGTACGTTGGGCAATGCTGAAGCACGGTGATTGGACTATTTATTTAGCTGCAACGGCTGCTGGACTTTGTTATGTCGGCTCGGCCAACCAGCCTTTTGCTGAATTGGAAGCGTGGGTTGAAAAGCATCGCCCACAAATTGCACTGGTGCAAGACGATTCATGGCTAAAGCCTTTTGCAACAGAACTAATGGAGTATTTGCAAGGAGCACGCGAGCATTTTTCCATGGATTGCGATCTGCAAGGAACACCCTTTCAGCTCGCAGTCTGGGAGGCACTGCGCCAAATCCCATACGGTCAAACGGCATCGTACACCGACATTGCGAACATCATTGAAAAGCCTGCTGCTGTTCGTGCCGTCGGTGCCGCAATTGGTGCCAATCCGCTTCTCATTACAGTCCCCTGCCACCGCGTTGTTGGTAAAAACGGTTCACTGACTGGCTATCGTGGAGGACTGCCCATGAAGACAACTCTGCTTGATCTGGAGAAAAAGACAAATCGGGGTGTAAAGCATGGCTAATTCACTGACAGAAAGGATCGCTGCACTTGACTGGCATTCCCTGCAACAGGAGTTGGACGAACAAGGGTATGCTGCTTTTCCTTCCTTAATAAGCTCGGATGCGTGCGAAGAATTAATCGCTACGTACGGACAGGATGACCTTTTTCGCAATACGATCCAAATGGCGCGATACCGTTTCGGTGAAGGGGAGTATCGCTATTATCAGGCTCCCCTTCCCTCGCTTTTGCAGGAGCTTCGCGAAAGCTTTTATCCGATGCTTGCGCAGACTGCGAATCGGTGGCTGGAAATGCTTGGACGCGAAGCGCTCTACCCTGCTACCCTCCCTGAATTTTTGGCGCAATGTCACGATCAGGGCCAGCTGCGCTCTACTCCACTGATTTTGAAATATGAAACAGGCGGCTATAATTGCTTGCATCAAGATATGTACGGCGAGGTGTTCTTCCCGTTTCAAGTTGTTTTTGCCTTGAATCAGAAGGAGAAGGACTACAGGGGCGGAGAATTTCTGCTGATGGAGCAACGGCCGCGCGCGCAGAGCCGGGGACATGTGATAACCTTGGAGCAAGGCGCTGGACTGATTTTCCCTACATCCTATCGTCCTGTACAGGGCACGCGAGGCTATTATAAAAACACGCTGCGCCACGGTGTCAGCACAATTACCTCAGGAAAGCGCTACAGCCTCGGGATTATTTTTCATGATGCAAAGTGAGGAACGCCCAATATGAAACACATCCTTTCCTATAAAATGCCGAAAACCCTCCTTAATAAAGGAAGCGGATTTCTTGCAGATTACACCCATTCGCTCAATCCGTATACGGGCTGTTCTTTCGCCTGCTCCTATTGCTATGTTCGGCAAATGCCTGTCTCTTTGTTTCGAAACGAGCAATGGGGCACGTGGGTTGACATCAAGCAGCAAGCTGCCGATTTATTGCGCAAGGAGTTAATGCGGGCTAAGAAAAAAGGAAAGGTGACCATCTTTATGTCTTCGAGTACAGACCCGTACCAGCCCATCGAACACACGGAAAAGGTGACGAGGTCTTTACTCGAAGTCATGGTAGAGAATCCACCTGATTTTTTGCTGGTACAGACGAGGAGTCCCTTGGTATGGCGGGATGCCGATTTGTTGCTTCTGCTGGGTGATCGCGTCCGCGTCAGCATGACCATCGAGACCGATTTGGAGGAAATTCGCAGGCACTTTAGCCCACACGCTCCCCCCATTCAAGCACGGCTCAAAACACTCCAGCGTTTGGCGGAGGCAGGCATCCCGACACAAGCAACCATTGCCCCTGTTTTGCCTAGCAGTGAGTCATTCCCGGAGATTTTGCGCCCCTTGGTCACACGTGTCTGTGTCGACGATTTTTATATGGGAGATGGCAGCGGCGGTAAACGAACGAAAAGAAACGGCATTCCCGCTCTCTATGAACAGCTTGGACTGGAAAAATGGTATGATCCTTCCGCCTATCGGATCGTCTACGATCGGCTATTACGTGTTTTTCCCCCGGATCAGATCTATTTGAGTCAGGAAGGCTTCGCCCCTTAGAAGCAACCGTTAATGGAAACACCCCATTCATTGGCAACTTTGATCGGTTTATGATATCGTCTAGCCTAGAGAGTAGTATCATCCAGGGAAATGAGGAATTGTCTTGACCATTACGATCTTGTTATTTGCCGGACTCGCCGAACGTGCGAATGCCCGGGAAGTACAGTTGACCCTATCTGAAGGCGCGACCGTTAGCGATCTTCTGCAAGCAGTGGAAAAAGAATATCCTGCGCTCTCTGCGCTTTTGGGCAGTTGCTTTGTCTCTATCAATCATGAATATGCGGCGAAAAATCAGGTCATTTCAGCTGATGACGAGATTGCCCTCTTGCCACCTGTAAGCGGCGGAGAAGAAGATCCGCGCTTCGCCATTACCGAGGAGCCCATTTCTGCGGACAAGCTCGTTCGTCTGGTGAGCAACCCGCATGCAGGCGCGATCCTTACTTTTGTCGGAACTGTTCGCGAATTTACCCATGGTCAGCGCACGGTGTATTTGTCCTATGAAGCATATGCCCCCATGGCTGTGGAAAAAATGAAGCAGGTCGCAGCAGAGATCGAGGAACGCTGGCCGGGAGCTCAAGTCGCGATGCACCATCGTATCGGTAATTTGGCTGTGGAAGAGATTGCGGTTGTTTGTGCCGTGGCAACAGCGCATCGCAATGAATCGTTTGAAGCAGGCCGTTATGCCATCGAGCGACTCAAGCAGATCGTTCCCATTTGGAAAAAAGAAATGTGGGAAGATGGAAGCGAATGGAAGGGACATCAGCAAGGACCGTGGAATCCGCTTGCGATGCCAGAAGGAAAGGTGGAGTAACGCCTTGGATACTCGCTATTCCCGTCAAATATTGTTTCATCCGATCGGGCGCAGTGGACAGGAAAAGCTCGGGCAAAGCCGTGTAGCGATCGTCGGCATGGGAGCCCTCGGAACTGTTCTCTCCAATCATATGGTCCGTGCCGGAGTAGGTTTTGTCCGCATCATTGACCGCGACTTCGTCGAGCCGAGCAACCTGCAGCGTCAAATGCTCTACGACGAATCCGATGCAGCCGAGCATTTGCCAAAAGCAATCGCCGCTCACGCCAAGTTGACAAAGATCAACTCAGCTGTCACCATCGAACCGATTGTCGCAGACCTCACCGCTTACAATGCGGAGGAATTGCTGGCAGATGTCGATCTCGTTCTGGATGCAACGGATAACTTTCAGGTGAGATATCTCGTGAACGATGTTTGCGTTAAGCATAGTATTCCGTGGGTGTACGGTGGAGCTGTGAGTGCGACCGGAACATTTACCGCGATTCGTCCGGGGATCACGCCTTGCTTGCGCTGTCTTTTCCCTGAAGCGCCAAACCCGGGTGAGATGCCTACCTGTGACACGGCTGGCGTTATCGGACCGATCATTCACATCGTCGCCTCCTATCAGGCAACAGAAGCGTTCAAGCTGTTAGTGGGCGCAACCGATGAGCTCAATCCGAATTTGGAGCACTTTGAGATTTGGCATAACCGCCATCAGCAAATCAAAGTGGTCAATGCTCGCCGAGACGACTGTCCGACATGCGGGCAGAAGCAATTTTCGTTTTTGCAGCCGGATACCCAGGATGGACAAGCCGTTTCACTTTGCGGTCGAGACACCGTACAAATCTCGCCGGCCGCTGCAATCACGCTTGATCTGAACGCATTGGCTGATAGACTCTCTCCTTTGGGACAAATCGAGCAAAACAAGTTTTTGCTGCGTTTCCGTGTCGATACGTACACGCTCGTCATTTTCCCGGATGGTCGCGTCCTCGTGCAAGGCACGGATGACATCAGCCAGGCACGTTCGCTCCATGCCAAGTATATCGGTGCGTAGCTGGTTTACCCGTAATGAAAATAAGCTGTCCCAAACCGTCGCACGGACGAAGGGGCAGCTTTTTTATGCCGTTTGAACAAATGTAATCGTAAACGTGGTACCTTTTCCTACTTCACTCTCAACGACGATCGTGGCATGATGCAAATCGATTATTTTTTTCACGATCGCCAGTCCCAGACCACTCCCCGAATTGGCTCGGTTCCGCGATGGATCCGCCTTGAAAAATCTTTCGAAAATGCGTTCCTGGTTTTCCTTGGAGATCCCGATTCCCGAGTCGGTTATTTTCACGAGCACTTCTCCGTTTACCGTCTCCAGCTTTACGCTGATTTTCCCACCTGTCTCCGTGAATTTGATGCTGTTACCAAGCATGTTGGTCCAGACTTGACTCAGCATATCCTCGTCGGCGACAATTTCGACTTTTTCCAAGTCTATGTCCATTTCAATCTCTTTCGCCATCCATTGCGGCTCGCATGCGAGGATGATTGTGCGTAGTTGCGTGTCCAACCGATACGGCTTCCGCTCCAAATCATGCTGGATGCCCTCTAGGGCAGTGAGTTTAAGCAGGTTGTCACTGATCTTGGACAGTCGCTTGCTTTCTGACTCGATAATCTCCAAGTAGCGATTACGCTCTTCTGGGCTAAGTCTTTCATTATGCAGGGCGCGAGCAAACCCGCTGATGGACGTCAGAGGCGATTGAATTTCGTGGGAAACATTGGAGATGAACTCTTGCCGCAGCTTCTCCATCTCATTTAATTGCTCCGCCACGTGGTTGATGCCATCTACCAGCTCCCCCCATTCGTGCGCCAGCTTGATATCGAGATTGACCCGAAAATCCCCCATGGCAATCCGTCTGAGCGCATCAATCAATGGTTGAAACCTGCCCCGATGCCTTGGCATGGTGAAGAAAGAAATGATCATCCCTACTCCAATAAACAACATGCAGCTCATAACTGAATGGACCAACGTTTTTACAAGATCATTGGGATGATAGCCCATATAGCCATAAAAAAGAGAGGTAACCCCGTATGCAGCAAGCCCGCACAAGCCAAAAACAGCACATAAGCCCACTACGCCCACGATTTTCAGCAAAACATGTGAACGGTCTGATCTTCTCATTTTCATACGACAATCTCCAAACGATAACCAAGTCCCCGAACCGTCCGGATCAAAAAGCCGTACATCGCTTCCGGAAAACGCTCCCGCAATCGGTTGATATGCACGTCTACTGTGCGCTCATTTCCTTCAAAATCATATCCCCATATTTGTTCGATCAGCTGCTCGCGGGAAATGGTCTGCCCGGGATAGCTGGCCAGTTTGAACAACAGCTCGAACTCCTTTAGTGGGATCGTCCAAGTTTTCGTACCGCTAGCGACTGCAAACGTTTTACGATCAAGCAGCAATCTTCCTGCTTGAACCTGATGAGAAGCGGCAATCCGGTAACGCTTGAGCAGCGCTTTTACCCGGACGACCAGCTCCTGCGGATCAAACGGCTTCACCAAATAATCGTCTGTCCCTAGCTCAAAGCCTTTGATTTTTTGCGATGTCTCTCCCTTGGCCGTCAGCATGAGCAAGGGAAAATCATAATGCTTGCGAAGATGCCGACACAGCTCCCAGCCGTCCATGTTCGGCATCATGATGTCAAGAATCACCAGCTGTGCGGCAACTGTCTCCAGTTTGTCCAGTGCCTCCTGTCCGTCTGCGGCTTCCACTATCGTAAAGCCTTCATTGCGCAAGAAGACGCTGACGAGCTCGCGAATATGCGGATCGTCGTCGACTACCATAATCGTGGTCACGTTCTACACCCTCTCTTTTACGAGCAATTGCTGACTAGCCAGTTCGCGGTACATCTCATGGGTTTGAAAAAGCTCTTCATGTGTACCCATACCTGTGATTTTTCCCTTTTCCAAAAAGATGATTTGATCTGCTTCCACCACGGTCGACAAGCGATGGGCAATCACAAGGGTAGTACGCCCCTTCATTAAATTTTGCAACGCCTTCTGGACAATCATCTCGGAGTTGCTGTCCAAGCTAGAGGTCGCTTCATCCAGCATCAAGATTTGCGGGTCCCGAAGCAATGCACGAGCAATGCCGATTCGTTGGCGCTGTCCGCCCGATAGCTTCATGCCTCGCTCCCCTACTTCTGTCTCATAGCCATTTGGCAATTCCTCAATAAATTGGTCCGCATAGGCCATCTTTGCCGCCTCTTTCAGTTCCTCGTCGCTAATCGTCCGTGAAATCCCGTAGCAAATATTTTCTCGGATGGTTCCGGCGATCAATGGGCTTTCCTGGGACACGTAGCCGATTTGACTTCTCCACGACTTCAAGGAAAAATCCGTGATGGGATCATTGCCCAGCCTGATTTCTCCACGCAGTGGCTGGTAATACCTTTCAACCAGCGAAAACAACGTTGTCTTGCCGCTGCCGCTCGGTCCGACAATCGCATTTACTTTTCCGGCCCCAATCGTAAAGCTGACATCATCGAGTATCGTTTCCCCGTTCTCATACCCAAAGCTCACATGGTTCACATGAATGGGCTGGCCTGCGTTTTCAAGCGTCCGTCCTGTCAAAAGATCTTCTTCTTCGGCGTCCAGCGTCGCAATGATTCTTTCTGTTGCCCCCATCGCTTTTTGCAAGGAGGTGAAAAACTGTGTGAATTGCCCCAGCGGTATGACAATTTGCACTAGATACAAAATAAACGCGACCAGCTCACCAGCTGTCAATGCTCCCGTGGACACCCGCATGCCACCATAGCCGATCACAACCACGAGCAGCACCATCAAGATAAAGGACATTAACGGTCCAATGACGGCTTGGACTCTTCCTTCTTTCAGCCCGAATCGGAACAAATTTCCGATTGCCTTTGTTCCCATCCCCAGTTCGTGTGTTTCGGCATTGGAAGATTTCACAAGCCGCATCTCTTGCAGCACTTGATTCATAATCGTCGTAAAACTGGCGGTCTCGTCTTGCAGTCCTTTTGAAATTTTGTACATCTGACTGCCGAGCGGTATGAGAATCCCGATGCACAATGGCACAGCAACGAGCATGGTTAACGTCATTTGCCAATCGAGGTATAGCAACGTCACGACAGAACCAACAATCGTGATCAATCCTGTGAAAAAGCTGGACAGTTGATCACTAATCAAGCTTTTTACAACGCCGGTATCGTTGGTCATACGACTAATCGTCTCACCTGTCCGGTTGTTATCATAATAAGAGATCGGCAGGACGAGCAGTTTTTTCCAGAGTCTTTCCCGGAGTGAGGCTACCACACTCTCGCCGACATGATTTAATAAGTAGATGGACAGCCCTCCCGCAATCGCTTGTGCGACAAAGGCAACGATCAAGAGAATGATTTGTGGTGTCGTGATCGTAGATAGGGAAAAGCTGTCCACTAAATCCTTCGTAAACAACGGAATCACTAAGCTAACCAATGTGGTGGCGATGCTCATGAACAACGCGACACCGATTTTGAGCTTGGATGGCTTTGTTTCCATAATTAATCGAAAGAAGGGGCGCCAGTTTCCCCATTTCGCTACGCTATTGGTCTGTTCCATTCGTTTATTTCTCCCCTTTTTCCTCTACTCATTTTCACTTGCAAGAGATACGATACTGCATGAATGTAAACGAAATATAAACGGGATAATAATTGAAGTGCGTGCAATTTTCTTCTTTCTAATAAGAAGACGTTCGTGATCCAATTTTCTTTACCTATGATTTTTGTATATAAATGATGAATTTGGGGTAGAAGCCGGGAAACAAATCGTATATAATAGGTTCGTAATGAAGAAACGAAACAACGTTTCACCAGATGAAACTCCAAGTTATTATAGGGAGGTTGTATACATTGGCTAACAAAGATGCTTACAAAGTAAAGTCTTCCCTGCAAGTAGGCGACAAGTCTTTTGCTTACTATCGCCTGCAAGGGTTGGAAGAACAAGGATTGGGCGATGTTTCCAAACTGCCGTTCTCCATTAAAGTTCTGCTCGAGGCTGCTGTACGTCAGTTCGATGGCCGCGCGATCACCAAAGAACACGTACAACAATTGGCGACCTGGACAAAAGGCCGCGATGAAAACCAAGAAGTACCTCTCATGCCAGCTCGTATCGTTCTGCAAGACTTCACCGGTGTACCGGCTGTAGTTGACTTGGCAGCGATGCGCATCGCGATGAAGCGCGCTGGTGGAGATCCAAAACGAATCAACCCATTGGTTCCAGTTGACCTCGTTATCGACCACTCCGTCATGGTTGACGATTTCGGTAACGCCTCCGCTCTGGACAACAACATGAAATTGGAATTCGAACGCAACCAAGAGCGCTACCGCTTCCTGCGTTGGGCACAAACTGCGTTTGACAACTTCCGTGCGGTTCCTCCAGCTACTGGTATCGTTCACCAAGTAAACTTGGAGTACCTTGCAACTGTAATCGCTACTCGCGAAGTAGATGGCGAATTGGTTGCTTTCCCTGACTCTCTCGTAGGTACTGACTCCCACACCACTATGATCAACGGTCTTGGTGTTCTTGGATGGGGTGTTGGTGGTATCGAGGCAGAAGCAGGAATGCTCGGCCAACCACTGTATTTCGTAACGCCAGAAGTCGTTGGTTTCAAACTGACTGGTACCCTGAGTGCTGGTGCAACTGCAACCGACCTCGCTCTGACTGTTACACAAATGCTGCGTAAAAAAGGCGTTGTAGGTAAATTCGTGGAGTTCTACGGACCAGGCCTGTCCAACATCTCGCTGGCTGACCGCGCTACCGTAGCGAACATGGCACCTGAGTACGGCGCTACAATGGGCTTCTTCCCAGTAGATGCTGAGACACTCAACTACATGCGTCAAACCGGTCGTGAAGAAGACCTCATCTCCTTGGTTGAAACTTACACCAAAGCACAAGGCCTCTTCCGTACTGACGAAACTCCAGACCCAGTATTCTCCGAAACATTGGAACTGGATCTGTCCACTGTCGTACCTAGCTTGGCTGGTCCAAAACGTCCACAAGACCGCGTAGAGCTGACTGCTATGAAGGAATCCTTCAATACCAGCCTCGTGACGCCGATCGACAAAGGCGGATTTGGCCTCTCCGAAGAGAAAATCGCAGCTAGCGCACCAGTTGCTTATGCTAACGGTGAAACAGCTACGCTGAAAACTGGTTCGGTTGTAATCGCAGCGATCACTTCCTGTACCAATACATCAAATCCTAGCGTAATGCTGGGTGCAGGTATCCTGGCGAAAAAAGCTGTGGAAAAAGGCCTGAAAAAGCCTGCTTTCGTAAAAAGCTCCCTGGCTCCAGGTTCCCGTGTCGTTACACAATACCTGAAAGACGCTGGTCTGATCGACTCCTTGGATGCTATCGGATTCAACGTCGTAGGTTATGGTTGCACCACTTGCATCGGTAACTCCGGTCCATTGCCAGAGGAAACCAGCAAAGCTATCGCTGACGAAGATCTGACAGTTGCAGCGGTACTTTCCGGTAACCGTAACTTCGAAGGCCGTATCCATGCACAGGTAAAAGCGAACTACCTCGCTTCTCCTCCATTGGTTATCGCCTATGCACTCGCAGGTACTGTAAATATCGACCTGACTACAGAGCCAATCGGCACTGGCAAAGACGGTCAACCTGTATTCTTGAAAGACATCTGGCCAACTCCACAAGAGATCGCAGCTGCAATGGACAAAGCAATGAATCCTGCTCTGTTCCGCGCTGAGTACGGCCAAGTGTTCACACAAAACGAAGCTTGGAACAAAATCGACGTTCCAACTGGCGACCTGTACGAGTGGGATGAAAAATCCACGTACATCCAAGAGCCGCCATTCTTCCAAAACCTGGCTGGAGAAATCGCTAAAATCGCAGACATCAAAGCAGCGAACACTATCGCACTCTTCGGTGATTCTGTGACAACTGACCATATCTCCCCAGCAGGCAACATCTCGCCAACTAGCCCAGCAGGTCTCTATCTGCAAGCTAACGGCGTAGAGCGCAAAGACTTCAACTCCTACGGTGCTCGCCGTGGTAGCCACGATGTAATGATGCGCGGTACATTTGCGAACATCCGTATCCGCAACCAAGTGGCTCCTGGCACTGAGGGCGGCGTAACCAAATACTTGCCAACTGACGAAGTAATGTCCATCTACGATGCTTCCATGAAGTATCAAGCAGACGGTACTCCACTCGTTGTACTGGCTGGTAAAGAGTACGGTACTGGTTCTTCCCGTGACTGGGCAGCAAAAGGTACATTCCTCTTGGGTATCAAAGCAGTTATCGCTGAGAGCTTCGAGCGTATCCACCGTGCTAACCTGGTTGGTATGGGCGTTCTGCCTCTGCAATTCGCTGATGGCCAAAGCTGGAAGTCCCTCGGCATCGACGGTACTGAGTCCTTCAGCATTGTTGGTCTCTCCGATGATGTACAACCTGGTCAACGCGTAAAAGTAGAAGCAACGAAGAAAGACGGCAGCACCTTCGCATTCGAAGTAATCGTGCGCCTCGATTCCATGGTAGACGTAGACTACTACCGCAATGGTGGTATCCTGCAAACGGTTCTGCGTCAATTGCTGGATGAAGGCAAACCAGTAAACGCGTAAGCAAACGAATAAAAAATAAGTTCGTATCAGCACCCACCCAACGAAAAGAGCAGACTCCGAGTATTTCGGCAGTCTGCTCTTTTTTGCGTTTCCACCCAGACTTATGGTTGTCGCTTGCAGGCCGCCGTGCTGATGACTTGCTTTTTGTTTTTTCTTCCTGATGGGCCACGCTTAAGTGGAAGATTCAGTGAATACGCATGGAAGAGGGAAGTGTTTCCCAGAAAAAGGAGGGATTCGTGATGAAACAGTTATTTCGCGAAACCTGGATCGAGGTTAATCTCGATGCCATCAAGAAAAATATTCGGGCGATACGCCGGCATATTCCTGAACAGACGAAAATCATGGCGGTTGTCAAAGCGAATGCCTATGGCCATGGTTCTGCCGGAGTAGCACGCCATGCCCTCGAGTACGGGGCTACTTCCCTCGCTGTCGCCATCCTGGAAGAAGGCATCGTCTTACGCAAGGCGGGAATTGCAGCACCTATACTCGTGCTGGGATTCACCCCCCTTTCCCGTGTCAAAGAGGCGGTTGCTTGGAATATAGAGCTGTCCGCGTTTCAGACCGATTGGATTAAAAAAGCCGATAAAATGGTCAAATCAACGGCTTTCTCCAATCGTCTGAACATCCATATTAACGTAGACACCGGGATGGGGCGCTTGGGCGTTCGGACAAAATCCGGGTTGCTTTCAGTCGTGAAGGCTTTAACGTCAAGCTCTTCCCTTGCATGGACCGGAATCTTCACTCATTTTTCCACTGCGGATGAACCCGATCAGACATTAACCAAAGCGCAACACGAGTTATTTGTTGATTATCTTCGTTATCTGAAGGAAAAAGGCTTCGAGCTTCCGACCGTACACATGAGCAACACCGCTGCAACCATTGCTTTTCCCGAATACAGCGCCGATATGATCCGCCTCGGAATCGGCATGTATGGACTGTATCCATCCGCTTATATCCGACAACTCAATCGTGTGAAGCTCGTTCCGGCACTCAGCTTGAAATCGCGCTTCTCCTATGTAAAGACAATGCTGACGCCACCGTTTACCATTAGTTATGGTGCTACATACATAGCAAAGCGCGGAGAGGTCATCGGGACGATTCCAATCGGTTATGCCGACGGTTATTCGCGCGCACTCTCTAACCGGGGATTTGTTCTGTATCGAGGCAGACGTTTGCCGATTGCAGGGCGAGTGACGATGGATCAGATGATGGTCAGCTTGGGAGAAGGCAGTGGAAAGCAAGGCGATGAGGTCGTGATTTACGGCAAGCAAGGGAACCGCGAGATTACTGTCGATGAGATTGCCGAAATGCTCGGGACGATCAACTATGAAGTCGTTGCGACCCTCAGTAATCGCATCCCTCGTTTGTTTTTGGAAAATGGGGTGGTTGTAGAGATCACTCATCTGTTGCCGGAAGGTTAAATGAGGCAGGCTTGGAGAATAATTTTTTTGCGAAAACAAAAAATAGGGAAAACCAAATTCGCAAAAAAGGAATGGAAACATGAAATCGCGATTCACATACGCCATCCTTCTCCTGTTGGCGCTGAGTCTGACTGTGATCAGCTGCAAGCCAGACTCAGCTTCCCAAATCCGTCAGCATAGCCTTAAGGCTCAGCCCTCGGCTGAGAGAAATGCATCGCAAAAGCCTGTCCTGCTCATTCTCATTGATTCGTTAATGGACAAACCCCTGCAAGAAGCGATCCGGCAAGGCCGCGCTCCTGCTTTGGGTTATTTGCTTGCTAACGGGCGCTATTACCCGCATGTTGTGAGCTCATTTCCCACCATGTCGGTAACCATCGACAGCACTCTCCTTACAGGTACGTATGCCAATCAGCATCATGTACCGGGATTATCCTGGTTCAGCAACAAGGAAAAACGGATGATTTATTACGGGTATGGTCCCAAAGAAGGTCTAAAGATCGATCAGCCACAAGTACTGCTAGATATCCTTCATCAATTGAATCTGGTCCAGCTCAATCCGCATACGAAAACTATTCATGAAGAACTGGCTGAAAAAGGCAAGGATACCGCTTCGATCAATGGTATTATTTGGAGAGGCAAAACAGCGCACACCTTGCAGATTCCCCGTCTCGTTGAATTCAGTACACGTTTGCCGGGCGAGGTGAATGTGTACGGGCCAAAACTGCTGTCGTATGCAGCATTTGCCCAGCTTGATCCGAATCAAAAAAGTGAAAAGCGCATTTGGCGGAAATACGGGATGAATGATGAGTTTTCCGCGCAGGAGATCAATTATCTCATCACCAACAAGAAGCTTCCCCCTCTTACCATCGCGTACTTGCCGGAAAATGACATGGAGGTACACATGAAGGGAGCAGCTTCCATCGAAGGGATTGAAAAAGCAGATAAAGCCCTGCAAACCGTGCTTGATGCTTTTGGTTCATGGGACAAGGCAGTCAAGGAAGCGCGGTGGATCGTCATGGGAGATAGTGCCCAGAGCGCTGTTCTTGATGATCGCCAGGTCGCTACCATTGATTTGCGTGACTTTTTGACCCCTTATCAGATCGCGAAAATCGGTCGACCCCTCACACCCACTGACCAAATTGTGATTTCAACCAACGAACGGATGGCCTATATTTATGCCCTGGACCCGCGTATTCCGTTACCCGATATCGTAAAACGTTTGCAGCGTGAACCGAAGCTGGACATCATTGCGCGGAAGGAAGGCAACAAGATTGTCGTAACAGCAGGCACGGTCAACCGACAATTTACTTACCAGCTAAAGGGTCCCTATACTGATCCATACGGTCAATCATGGACCTTCAGTGGTGATCCGCGTCTGCTCGATATTACCATGAAAAAGAATCGGATCACGTATGGGAAATATCCTGACGTTTTGGCGAGGCTCTACGGCGCAATGAATTCGCATGAAGGCAGATATGTGGTCGTTACTGTTCAGCCTGGCCATGAGCTTATAACGGAAAACTCCCCCACCCATATCGGCGGTGCTGCACACGGTTCCTTGCACGAGATGGACTCAATCGTTCCCATGCTAGTAATCGGGACAACGACGCGCCCCCAAGCATTGCGTCTCGTCGATATGAAAGACTGGCTGTTGCGCCTGACAACCGAATGAGTGAATCAGGTTTTATTGAAAAAACGAATACATGTTCCCCTCCATTTTAGGCACCCTACTGATGAGGAGGAATGATACATGGATCAACCGAGCTTTGAACAAATTTACGAAGCGTACAAAAATGCTGGAGAACAACAGGCGATCCAGGAAAATGAAGGGAACAGTCCACTTGCGAATACGGGAAAAGAGCAAATCGTGGCCGTCAGGAAAAACGACGATGGAGACTTGATCGCCTTTAAAACAGACTCCGGTCGTGAACTCGACTATATCACAGCACTCAACGATGCAAAAGCTGGCAAGCTGGCTCATGTAGACGTGTTTCACAAGTATGGGAGAGACATTCTGCGGAGTGAGCCAGACGGGATTAAGGAAAACAATTTGGATAATCTGCCTGACTTTTGATGAAAAAAGGTCGCCCACATGATCCGGGCGACCTTTTTGTATCTAGTTGCATTGGCTTTATGGATAAATCTGGCAAGGAATCGGAGCGTCGAACGTTCTTTGAATACTTGCCCACCTTGGAGACTTGAGTTGTCACAAAAAGATGATTATTTACGACTTAGTAATAGATATAAGAAAGGGTGATGATCATGGATGCATATGATGTTGCAGTAATCGGCGGCGGGTTGTCCGGATTAACAAGTTCCATTTATTTGGCAAGAGCTGGTCTGTCAGTCGTTCTGATTGAAAAATCAAGTCAGTTAGGGGGAAGGGCCGCAACGATCAAAAAGAATGGAACTTCTCTCAACCTTGGCCTCCATGCACTTTACAAAGGTGGAGCTGCCGAAGAAGTTCTACAGGAGCTGGGAATCACCGTCGAAGGTGCGTACGCGCCTGCAAAAGGCGGCATGGTGTGGGATGGCAAACTTTTCGAACTCCCCGGAAGTCCACTCTCCCTTTTGAAGAGTCCCTTGCTGTCACCTTCGGCTAAATGGGAATTGACTCGATTTGTGAACCGATTGAGGGGAATCGATACAAACGCTTTACCCACCATCAGTTTTCGAGAATGGGTCGAACAGGAAATACGCGATTCTATGATTCGTCAGCTCATTTACGCTGTTTGCAGGACGAATACATTTGTACCTTACCCGGAGCTACTCTTGGCAGCTCCGGGAGTGAGACGATTGCAACTTGTTTTTAAAGGAAACCAAGTGTTATATATCGATCATGGTTGGGGGCAACTGGTTGATCATCTGCAGAAAGAAGCAATCCGTACAGGTGTAACGATTTTAAACCGTAAAAGTATATCAGAGATTGCCCATGATCAAGATAAAGTCCGGCAACTCTATTTTGCGGATGGCGAGAAACTGGAAACCTCCTATGTCATCGTCACAGCAGGACCATCCGAAACCTTCAAGATGGTTAAGAATGCGGAGCATACATCGCTGAAAGTGTGGCGGGATCGTACAAAACCAATTTATGCCGCTTGTCTAGATGTTGCATTGCGTAAGCTGCCCATTTCTAATCCCAAACGGTACTTCACTTTCTTTTTGGATCGGCCCATTTTTATTAGTACCCCCTCAGTTATTTCCAATGCAAGTGAGGATGGATCGGTCATCATCCATGCATGCAAAGATATCGGTTTCGGCTCGGACCACTCAAAGAACGAAGAAAGCCAATTGGAGGAGGCATTAGACTTTATACAACCTGGATGGAGAAATGAACAGGTTGCCCGTCAATTTTTGCCGAAAATCAAAGTTGCTCACGACTTTGATTCTATCGATCGGATCGATAAAAGTTATGGCCCCTCCGTTCCAGAAGTGTACGGGTTGTATGTGGCCGGTGATTGGACTGGGCGAGGTGAAGTTTTAGTAGACGCGGTTTTTGCCAGTGCGAAACGAGCTGCACAAGAGGTCATTCGTGAATATAACTCAATGGAAGGGAGGTCAGATTTGCGCAGCTGATCTTGGCTATCTATCCCTATCCTTTCGGCAGCTTCCGGACTTCGCCGTCTAAAATGGTGAAGTCTTTGCCATGTTCAGGTGGACCAGCTTGTCAGGGTTCACCGTCATATAAAATCTTGAGATACGGTTACCTTCGAGCTCTACGGATAGGACATAATGGACGGTTTCACCGATCATAAATACGAAGCCTGGCAATCCATTAACCGTTGCATGGTGATAAACCATGCCTTCTGGAAGCTTACTGGCCGTCCCAGTAAAGAAAGCAATAACCCGTTCCGTTGTAAGAATCGGGTTAAGCGCTGCTTTCACCTTACCGCCGCCATCCATGATAAGTGCAACGTCCGCCGTTAGCAGTTCCATTACACGACTGATGTCACCACTTTCAAACGATTGCATGAATTGCCGAACGATCTGATGCGCACGCGCTGTTTGTGTTGACGTCGGGGTCTCCTCTTCCGTAGAGCGCGGCATGCCTCGCCTTGCCCGGTGAAAGATTTGTCGGCAGTTGGCTACACTTTTGCCGGTCAAATCGGCAATTTCTTCATAGCTGAAGCCGAACGCCTCTCGCAAAACAAAGATGATGCGTTCGACTTCACTTAACTGTAGCAGCAAGAGCAAATAGGCCGTGCTGATCGTATCTCTCCTTATGCAAATATCCTCGGGGCCACCCCTTCCTTCGACCAGCGGATCGGGCAGCCACGGACCGATATAAGTTTCCCGTTGTTTGGTCTGTTTCCGAATTCGGTCTGCGCACAAATTGGAAGCAATACGACAAAGATACGATTTTGTGTTGGTAACGGATCTCTCGCCGTCTCGTTCCGTCCAAGCCACAAACGTCTCCTGTACAATATCTTCGGCATCCGATACACTGCCGAGTAACCGATAAGCAATCGAAAATAACAACGGTCTATACAATTCATATTGTTCTGCGATATTCATGGTACTCCCCTTGTTTCGGCATTGATCGGTTTAGTAATTCAACAACGGCGCGCTTGGCGCTGGCCGCCGCGGCATCCACAAGCAGTTCGCCATGTCCGGCCCAATCGCCAGCGATATAAAGATTTGGCAACTCGGGGACAGCAGGACCGGGCGCTTCCATGCGTTCAGTGTGAGCATAGTCGTGAACAACCGTTATATGCGGTAAATATTGAGTCGCTTGCAATTCCTTCCTCCATCCTGGCTGTAAAATATCCATCATTCGCTCCAGATCGGCTTTATCCTGCTCAGCGTCAGGCTGCGAAGAACCGTGATATTTCAGGATATGAACCGCAAGCTCACCATTATCGCTAAGTTTCGCCGCTCTCGACTGATTGCTAAATAGAAAAGGAGAATCAAGCCCCATGACAAACTGTACTTTTGGATTAGGTAGCCTTCGCATCCCGAGATCAAGACAGGCTGTCGTGACTGGTCGCGCTTGCCGACACCATCTTTCGAGAGCTGTCTTCTCGGAGCCGCTAACGATTTTGTAGCATTCGGTCGGGGGGACGGCCAAAATGACTGCATTTGCATAACGTACCTCACCGTCCGCGAACCGGATTTCGTAGAAGCTTTCTACTGAATCTGGTTGGGCCGACGTTTGCCGAGTGACGCTAACCACAGCTTTCCCCGTCTCGGTCCGTACACCCGCCTTCATCGCTGTTTGGCGCAGCCGCTCTATAATGGAACTCCATCCACCGTTCACATACAATGCTCCGCCATTAAGGACATGATTCACTTGTCGCAGTGCCGGCCCAGCCGATTGAATCTCGGGCCTATGTGCAAAGGTGGCCGTACGGCACAAGGCGTAGATCATGTGTCTGACCTCCGGTTCGCGGATGGATCGTTCCGCCCATTCCTTCAGCGAGCCTTGTGGGAGGTTTCGTTTGTCCAGCTTTTTTAGGGACATCATCATGCGAGCCAGCTCTACTTTGCCCCTGATCGAAAGCAAACGTGATGTCATAAGCGAAAGGGGAGAGCCGGGCAAGTCATAGAGCTGTTTCTCTCGTAGCATATGACCAGCCATCGCCGGTACGTTGCCATCTGGTGTTGCGCCAAGCTCATTGAGGATACGAAAGCATTCACCATCTCTGTAAATCGCATGCGCGCCCAGACTAAGGAACACTCCATTTTTATGAACCGTCAGGGCCCTGCCGCCAAACATCCTCGCTTTTTCAGCTAGCATCACCCGCTGTCCAGCTTTCACTGCATACGCAGCGGCAACCCAACCGCTCATTCCTCCGCCGATAACGGCAACATCCCACTTTTCCATTTTTAATCCCTCCAATCGATTTACACATAAGTCTTTAGAGGGCTTTTTTTTGTGACACGGTTTAGGAAAAATTCCTGATTGACTTGGACGTCAATCGATCAAGGTGTAGGAGTAGGAACCGCTGGCTCGTTCTCACCGCCCAAACGGCGGCGTGCCGTCTCTCTTTTTCCGACTGCCGGCAGATGCTCACCCGCCTTGGCCAATCCCCAGACAGGCATATTTCCGTAAAGACATTCGTATTTTCCCGCATCGACCAAGTACGTCTCGTGAAAAATCCCAACCGTTCCATCCGTTCCTACTGCTTGGTTGAACTTCCTCCACGCGCTCAGATGATTGTGGCTTTTTCTCGCGTATTTTTCCAGATGCTCATAGGATCGCCAGTACTGGATTTGAGTGATTTCACGCAGATTAAAATGCGAAGTGTGACCCAACAGTCCGAGCTCCGGGTGCTGGTACAATTCTCGCATCATGCCTCCCATAGCGTTAGCTACTGGCATCCACTTGTGAACGGCAAGCATACGGTTGATTCGCATCCCGATGATAAACACGACGAAAGGTCCTTCCACTTGAGCTGTAAAACGCCCCGGAACTACTTTTGCCATCCGACTCCCCTACCTTATCAATGATTTGAGGTGCAATTCGTAACACGCCATATAATCAGACACATGAAACAAATGTGCCGTCAGATAGGCTCCGTAAAACATCGAGAATAACAAAATAACGGCTTCCTCCTCCGACAGGTGAAGGGCAAGCTGACCGTCTTCGGCTGCTTCTTGCACGCACTTTTGGAACAGTTGATGCAGACCAGTAGCTCTAATGGCTTCTCTCTCCTCATGCTCAGGGAAGCGCAAATACAATTCAGCATCAGATAAAAGCGGTACACACGGGTGCATTTTTTGCTCGGCTAAAAAGCTGATAAGGCTGAGCATGATCCCAGGCTGCTTCTCGCTATCGCGCGTAACCTTGGCAAAAATATGCCGAACGGCTTCCCAACCTCTCTTGCCCGTACTCCGCAACTCAACGAAGCACTCTGCTTGCCATATACTCATGTAATAAATCAAGAGTTCTTCCTTTTGCGGGAAAAATTTAAAGAATGTGACCTTCGACACCTCTGCTCGTTCGCAAATATCATCTACCAGTACATTGCGGAAGCTCCCGTCTCCTATCAGCTCCAAGGCAGCGTCCAGTAGGGCGAATTTGGTTTTTGCTTTCTTTTTCTCACGTAACGATAATGCTTCTGCCATCTTGTACTCCTTTTTCCATATTTCCGCTTGCGTTTATCATAGTATATAAATTAACTTGAGTAAAGTTTTTTATTTGAGTAAAAAAACAGCACATCCTCTTTTGATAAGGTGTGCTGGCGATACGGCAGTAGTGTTGGGAAAGTCCATCATGAATGTTACGAAGAACGATCTCTTACGCCAAACATGCTGCATAGAGCCACGACCAAAAACACGGCGGAACCCAAAAACAAGACAGCCGCGCCTGCAGCGAGTCCGTAGGATTCTTCTTTTACGGCCAGATACGTGCCCGCTCCCATCAAGATCGTAGTAAAAAGAAAAAAAAGGAACATACCTGAATTCTCCAAAAAGCCGAGAAGCTTTTTAAACCGTTTTTTCTCATTCGGAACCCACATAAGCAGAAGAACAGAAGTGGAAAAGAGAAACAATACGATGCCCCCGAGAAGCATGCCACCATCCAGACGATACGAAACCGCATCCTGAAGCAGATAAAAACTAGCATAAAGTAGAAGGCCTAGCAGAAATGTTCCGAACAATTTTACAAGAATAAAGATAGACCTGATCATTGAAAGTGTCTCCTCTCCCTAAAGTAGCGCAGAAGCCGATCACTCAGCTCGTAAGTTAGACAATTCCCTCAGTCGCGGTTTTTCTTACCATTTATGATAGTATACTCCTATCTCATGTCGTTTACCTACATTGAATTTAATTTCTACATCCTCACCAATGTGAAAATAAGAACAGAACTTTAATCAAATCACGGCAAATAAAATGAGTAAGATTGCTAAGCTTGAATGGGGGAGAAGGGAAGCAATCGTATATGATCGGTGAGGTAACGTAAGTTCGGTCCTCCACAAACAAAGCCAGTCTGACACTTTATTGTCGTGTCGACTGGCTTCTTGGTTATTTCATCATTTTCCCCATCCGATAGGCTGCTTCCATGATGTAAGGCGCATATTGGCTCATTTTTTCAGGAGTCAGGCGGTTGGAAGGACCCGACGCCGCAATAGACGCTACCAATTGTCCGTTGCGGTTGAATATCGGGACGGCTACAGCTGCCGTCCCCAGCTCCCTCTCCTCCACACTAGTCGCGAAGCCTTGCTTCCTGATTTGATCCAATTGCTCAATAAAAGACTCCTTGTTCACATAGTCAGGCCAATTCGGGTCGCTGATGACTTCCTGCAAAATGAAAGGCTCTGCATATGCAACAAGTACTTTGCTGGATGCCCCCACCGCTAGTGGCATACGCGCTCCGATTGGCGCCACCCTGCGAATCGGCTGCTTGCTCTGGACTGCCTGTACGCGAATCCGCTCGTTTCCATCCCGCACGTACAGACTGATCGTTTCCTCCACCAAATCCCGCAATCGCTCCATCTCCGGCAGCAGCAATGTCGCAGGATCATCGTTTTGCGACAAATTGGCGGATAACTCCCAAACCCGAAACCCAAGTCGATACTTCTCCGTCTGAACATCTCGTATCAGAAACCCTTTGTTCTCCAGCGTTGCCAGCAAACGATGCACGGTACTTTTATGCAAGGAGAGTCGACTCGCTATCTCACTTAGGCCCAGATCCGTTGCGTCCGTAAAACAGAGCAGGATATCCAAAGCCCGATCGACTGCTCGAACGTTTGCTTTTTGTTCTTCTTCCATAAGTGTTTGACACCTGCTTCCTACTTTGTTCCGATCGTTTCGTCTGATGAAACGAATATGCTACTTTTCAGTATACGAAAAAATAAAGCATAGTAAAGAGTGAATCCAAACTAACCAAGTATAGCGTGCTCCGGGCAAGCTCTTCGCTGGTCTCGGCCTTACCCCGAACACGTCGTTTTTCTAAGCAGTCTTTGTCTGCTTTTCTGGATCAATACAAAAAGGTGATCGTCAAACCAGCAGCAGGAAGTGGTGGTGCTGGCGTCATGCTCGTCACACGGAAAGCCAAGAGCCGTTACCGCGTCCAGCGCGGACCTTCACATCACACGTTGCGTGGCAAGTTGGAGACGTACAGGTATTTGCGCAGAAAAATAACTACCCCTTACCTGATTCAGCGCGGGATCTCACTGGCACAGGTCAATGGTTCCTTGTTCGATGTAAGAGTGATGGTCCAAAGAAGATCAGGCTCTCCCTGGGTCGTCACCGGAATGCTTGCAAAAGTAGCAGGCAGAAGCTATATCATCACCAATGTCAAAAGAAGCGGATTATTGAAGCCAATCTGCGACCAGACATTACCCTGTTCCTGAAGCTTGCCGACAAATCGATGTACAACAGCATATGTGCCTATCGAAGGCACGTATAAGAAAAAGGGGAACCGTTTTGTCGCGGCTCCCCTTTGATCTGATGTGATTGTCCCTTTAAAAATCAAAATTGTCCGGGTCCGGCCCAAAACGCTTGTTGTCATTCAAGGCATTGATTTTTTCTACATCCTCAGCACGTAGAGAGAAGTCAAAAACATCTGCGTTCTGGCGAATCCGCTCTGGTGTGATCGACTTCGGAATCGTGACCACTTGGTTTTCCAAATCCCAGCGAAGCACAATTTGTGCAGGAGACTTGCCATATTTTTGTCCCAATTCTACCAAGAGAGGATGATCGAGATTTCCTTGCATCAACGGGCTCCATGCTTCTAGTTGAATTTGGTGCTCTTTGCAATACGCATGTAATTCTTTTTGGGTAAGCAATGGATGATACTCGACTTGGTTGACAACCGGAATGATCTCGCTATGTTGGCGCAAATCCTCGAGGTGGTGGCTATGAAAATTACTGACGCCAATCGCACGCACATATCCATCGCGGTACAGCTTCTCCAAGGCCCTCCATGTATCTACATACTTACCTTTTACGGGCCAGTGAATCAGATACAAATCGAGCGTATCGATCCCCAATTTTTTCATACTTTCATCAAAAGCCTTCAGCGTTGACTCGTAGCCTTGATCCGCATTCCATACCTTGGTCGTGATGAACAATTGATCGCGATCAATCCCGGCTTGACGTATTCCTTCGCCTACGCCGGCTTCGTTGCCGTAGATAGCTGCCGTGTCTATACTGCGATACCCCGCCTCAATCGCGGAACGGACGGCCAACGTTTCGTTTCCGTCTTTTGCCTTCCAGACACCCAGACCCAGCCAGGGCATCTTCACCCCGTTGTTCAAAACGGAATGATCTGTGATATGTGTTGCCATTGGATCTCCTCCCGTCTAACGCTGATATGTACTTACATTAAGAAAGTGTATCATAAATACTGAATGAAGCAAACCTTCCTACTCTTGCGAATCTTGATACACCACGTCTTCTGTCCCTGCTGCCAGCGGTTTGATCGCCCACCACCTGATCCTTGCCCGATCTGTCTGAACAGCCCCCTTCACCTGAACGCCAATCCGAAACGTTCCTTTCTGCGGATAAACGATGACCCCTACGGCAAAATGCGCTGCATCTGTCGCATACTCCGAATCATCAAAAACACTGCTATGCCCGTACATTACTTGCTCATGTTGGGAAAGCAACTCATCGATCACATCTGCATGAAAATCCTCGATTCCTGCACTGACATACACGTTCCCTTTTCCGAGGGAGTGCTTGAGCTCCTCTGAAAAATAACGATTGCCGATCTTGACCCCAAACGGCCAGTTGGACGAGTACGGCTCAATCGGTATTTCTACGACGCCAGTTGCTACTTGTTCATTTGCCTTTCCGGGTCGGGGCAGCCCAAGCTCAAACTGATAGACAGACGCCAGATTATCGTAGCTCACATCGAACTGCGGCTTATCGCCTGCCGCGATTTCTTTTACACGCGTGGTCACCCGAAAGGAATCCGCATGAGACCCTTGCTCGACCGGTTTTCCCTTCTGCGCACGCCACGCAAGCTTTTGCAAAAGCGCTGGTGTATACACGTACTCCCCAAACGGAACAGGAACAACCTTCTCAATTACATAGGTCGCATTCATTTGCAGCAAGCATACTTTTGCCAAATAAAGAAAAGGCTGTTCGGTTGCCTGTGTCACCTGATCCAGCTTGCGATTGTAGTAATCGGACACGAGCCGCTCTACCAGATCGTCTGGCGTGATTTCGATTTTTCCTACAGAGACGAGATCGGTATGCGCCAAGCGATCGCCGAGTCGAACCTCTGCCTTGCCACCCAGCACTGCCAGCTCCACCGTTCCGCGATCCCAGCCAGCCTTGATCGGAATGGAGACGACGTAATCCGTCTCTTTCGCGTCAACAGGCTCTAAGAAGGATACGCTACCGTCGCTGCTTTCCATGACTGTCAGCCCCGGCGCATCCAGCTTGTAGTGGAATTGCACGCGTGAGGTTTGTACCGTCTTCTCAATGTGCAACTGCAAGGAAAATACTTCACCCGGGTTGACGTATCGTGGAGTCGCCTGCCAAATGCGTACCTGTGGATCTGCATATAGCAGCACTCTTTGCTCTACCAATTGCACCCCTTCGATGGAAGCAGGATGTGGTGCCTCCTCTTTGATAAAAAGCCGATATCCTTCTGCCACCCGGTTGTATTCAGCCATTTCCTGCTCGACGGTTTCAGAGACGGAGAAGACCTGTTCTTTGCCTTTTTCATCATAGGCCAAGCAGACGTACACATTTTTCGCGTAATCGTTGTTGCTAAAGCCTTCCATCATGGACAACTTCAGCTTCACAGGCTCAGGAAGCACGATTTCCCTCCCGAGATAATCAAGAGCGACTCCAGCCTCTACCGAAATCTGCTTTTCGTCCACAGCGATCACCTGCAAACCGCATACCACTCCACCCCCGTGTAGCAACCGATTGGTGAGCCGACGTTTGTCATTGAAATAGCGCTGTTCTGATTCGAAATCTCTGACGGTCAACAGCTTCCCTTTGAAATACACATTCCGTTCATGGGGAAAATAACGCAGATTCTTCATCTTGAACACCTCACTTTGCGTAAAAATCTTGGCTTCTTATTCCAGCTCTGCATCCAGGCCAATCCTCGTGTCATAATCGATTCGTCTGCTGCGGTCCTTCCCACTTAGCACTGTGTTGTATGGCATGGATAAATTTTGATCCAGCGTGAGAAACGACGGCTCTGTTAAATACGAATTAATCCCTACGTAGCTATGGAGGTCGGCGTAGATGCCCGGGCGAAGAACGATGAGCTTCGCCTCTGTAAAAGCAGGCTTTTGATCTTCCAAAATCTTTTGCAGAACCGACTGCTCCCGCTCTGTTTTCGCGCATTCCTGCGACACGATCAGGCAAAATTGATACGGATGATCCATATACAAGGAAGAGATCAGCTCGTGCAGCTCAGGGATCGCCTTCATGTCCCTGATTTGAAAATACTCCACGATCATCGGGCGCTCCCCGGTATATAGCTCCACCATCTTTTCCAATCCTGTACGAGTGCCCCGCTCTGCGTATAGCTCCGGCGCACGACGAATCAGCTCTCGGTGCTGTGCCTCTGTCCAATGATCTTCCCTGCCCATCCCTAACCAGGAAGCCAGCCAAGGGACGAACTCGCCAGGTGTCGTATCAGGATCGAACAAACGTGAGAGGGTATCAATCTGTTCCTCCAGCTCCAAGTAAAACGTCCCGAAAAGGGAGAGGAAGCGTTCCAAAAAATCAGCACTGACAGGTTCACTTTGATAAGTAGCTGGCAGATACCGCAAAAATGTATCGCGCGGCGAGTAAATCCGCATTTGCCTGAGCAGCGGCGAGTGGCGGTCGGTACCTAGCCATTCGATTTTGAGCCATAAATAGCGGCCTTTTGCTGAATGAAACAGCGCATCGGAGGCGTTGATGACTGGCTCCGACCATAGATTGGCCGTCCTTTGCAGCTTGGTTTTCCAGTCCATATCGTCTGCCAGCAAAAAATCATCCAGATTGCGTACGGCTCCATGAATCACATGCTCTTTTCGATCAGAAGAAAATGTCGAGATGAGCAATTGCGCTTCTTCTGGTATGTCTGCATCCAGCGTGAATTTATGCCAAACCGTTTCAAATTCCGCGCTATCCAGTGCAGGTGAGAAGTAGATGCCCATCGGTATACCGGTCTCATCCAGGTTGGACGTCCGCGAGACGAGCCTCAACATGGTCAGAACATTTTTCTGTGCGTCCCAGACATACAGCCGTTGCTGGTGGTCAAAAACGAGCTTGTCTGCTCGTCCGTGGTAGTTGGTCAATGGCGCAAGTGCTTCTCCCGTTGGTTGAAAACGCAAAATGAATCGGGTATGATCATGAGCCGAATCGATGGAACGACTATCCCCCACATAGAGAATAGGACCTGGACCCACTGCAAATCCTGCGGGCTTGGTTCCTGACGGGATCGCCAGGGTGCACACATCGGAGCCTTCCGAAGAAAACCAAAACACTTGATTCGTCTGTGCCAAAAATAGATAGGCAATGCCCGATTCGGCAACAGACAGGCGAAACAGCCTTCTTCGTCTGATCTCACGAAGGGTAGCTGTCTCTGTTACTTTCAATTCCGCATGCGCGTATGTAGCCTCTATTTTGCCTGCCCGATTCAGCCGAAGGACGACGACTTGTGTCCCCGCCGCGATTTCCTTTCGTTCGCTGTCTCGTTCTACAACCAAGGGTGTCGTGATATAAAGACGTCCCTCTTCATCCAGTCCTGCATCCAAAGGAAAAAGCCGCTGTCCTTCCCTATCTTCCCAGCTCCAAACGCATTGGCCGTTGGTTATGGAATACGCTCCGACTTTTCGCCTCGCTTCGGGGTCGATGATGTACACGTATTCTTCGTCAGCGACGAGAAACGAGTCTTTGGAAAACAATCCGCGTCCAGCGCGAAACACAGTCTCCTTGAAGTTGTTGCTGTCATCGTAATGCGTGATCTGTCCGCTTTCATCCAGCCAAAGCAACGAACCGACGTGTGCAATGGCAAAATCCAAGAGTCGAGAGTGATGTGTCGTCCCAGCTTGATGCACATGATCGATCACATATTCGGGCGATTTATTCAGCGCGATCCCCTCGTTGGAGACGTGAAGGTTATACCAGGCCCCCCGCTGCCAATCGGACGGATTGTTCAGGGAAAAGAAACGATTCATTGTATCCATGCCCACTCCTCCGTTTGTTCCCGTCTATCTTTCTCTATCCAAAACGAGCTCCAGAACATGCTCGCCTGAGTACACCAGCCCATGACGCGGAATCTGAATATCGCCCCCTTCATCCCTGATAATGCCTGTGCCCTCTGCGGAAACCCACAAATCCGTCACGTACAGCACACCCTCGATCTGGTTTAACACCTCGTAGAGATCACTTTTATAAACAGGTCGGCCAAATTCCCATCCTTTTCCTTGGTGAGTCGAAGGATTGTGTACATCCAATGGTTTTAAATATTGCTTCAATGCCTGTAGCGCGATCTGCTTTTTGTCTGCAAACGCAGGCTCCACCACGATTGTCGCAAAAACGGTCACTTTGATATAGACTGGGGCAGCCACATGGACTTCTGTTGTCAGCAGCCTTCGCTGATCCAATTGGTGACGAACGGTCCTTAAGGAACCTTCACTTGGCAGTGGTGTCGGCTGGTCGCTGAACGGGACGATAACGACGGTCATTTGAGCGGCTGCGTTTTGCTCGGTAGCGTCCATTTCCCCTACTTTATACAGGGGGATTGCCTTTGCACGGGCTACTCGCAATCCGGGTGTCGAGAGTGCGATGGCCTCATAATCTTCTGCTGTAACGGCCCGCTGCGGTTTTTTCCATTCCATTCTCATCCTGCGTTTGGCTTGGTCGATCGTTTCGCGCTCGCTTCCCCCGCAGGCTGGACGGGGATTCGTCACCTGCGCGGTGGTTCGCTGCCGGGCGAGCTGGAGGAACCGGGTAATTTGGCCACCCTGTACATTCCCCTTCGCCCCTTGGCCTGTCTGACAAGATATGATCCGAATGCCTGCCATGCCTTCCAGCCTTTCGGGAATGGCTCCGTGCTCATTGTTGCCAAACACAATTTCTGTTCCGTCCGCATCAATCAGCAAAAAATGGCGATCCTGTGGCCCCGAACGGTCAAAATCAGCGACCAGCGACCAGTCTTCCCAGACGGGGAACGGACTGCCCTCGACCTGACGCGCCACCTGAATGACAAACGTTTCTGGCAAGATCGATTGGACGTTCAGCCGAAACACTTGATGTGGCAATCCACTGCTCTCTCCAATGAAGCGCTGCCCCGCAAAATCACTCCGATAGGCAATGACTCGAATATTTCTGCGGCCCTCAGGCATCGCACTTCCAAACCGAATCATCGTTGTGCCCTGTTCGGGGTCGCGTGAAACGCGAAACGAAAATACGCCTGTATCGGCTTGGTCTGGTTCATCTTGATCCCATCCACTTTGCCACTGACGCCCCTTTTTGCATTGAACCTCCACAGTGCCTCCATACGATAGCGAGCTGGAAAGAACAATCGTCTGATCCGCTTGACCGGTCCCGTCAAACTCCCATACCTGACTGAAGGTTTCGCGTTGGATGGCGCTAACGGTGTTCAACTCGATTTTTTCCATACGAGGAGCCAATTCGAATCGACCTGCACGCAATGTCGCACAGAGCCAAAAGCGAGGCCGATCATTGGCGGGGTAAAGCATGAGTGGCTTCATTGCCCCTTCCAGCTCGATCAGGACTCGTCCCGAAAAGGAGAGATTCATCGTTTCATCCGAGACTGGTGGTAACGGACTCCATCCCATTTCTTGCGTTCGTTCGTTCTGTCCATAGTACTCCCACATGAGAGTGGCTGATGGAACGAAAAGAGACGGGGGCGTAAGCGGGACAATCGGGACAGGATAGTCTTCAAACAGACGCAAACCAATTGAAACTGCCTTCCCTACTGGCAGTGGCCGATCAAAGCCGAGGTATATCTTGTTCCCTATCTTTGGTTCTTGGCCAAATGCGTAGTAGGAAACACCGTTATGCGCATTGGATGAACTTACATCCGCCGTCCCGCTTTCTGTATGAACCAGAACACGCTCCAGGCTGGCCGGTACCAGAACAAGCGAATGTTCCGTCTCGAAAGGAAGATTCCCCGCGAATAATCTCGTCTTCTCCGGAAGGATCGCTTCTTCTGACACGTCGTAAAACGTTACATCCGTCGTCGCACATGACTGGCTCTTTGGGTGTATACCCATGAGCTGCAAAAATTTGCGCTCGTTCTTTTCCGTGATCCGATTGAGGTAGTATTGCTGCATTTCCATCAACCACGCGAACATTTCCAAAAGCGTAATGCCCGGATCGTGATGACGGTGATCACCCCATTCTGGCTGCAGCTTGGGGATCGCGTTTTTTGCTTGTTCGACGATCTCTTCAAAGTGGCGATCATCCAGATTCTTGGATGGAAGCATAGCGCACACTTCCTTTTTCAATGTTTGGGTGGGTAGGCAGCTTGGCTTTCGTGAACACGGACGCTGATTCGATGCGCACCCTCTGTGACGATCCCATGTATGATCATTTCGTATTCAGAAGCGAGTAGTTCCTTTCGCTGCCCATTTTCCGTTCGAAATACAGCCAAGGTCAGATGATCCACAAAGCGGACGCCCTTTACGGATTTCAACAAGGCAAACAAGAGCGACGGGTGCACACGTTGTCCGATTTCCCAGCCCCCACCGTGCAGATTTCCCGATATCGGGTCAAGGAATCGCGCGAGCTTGCCGAGTGACTCCAGCTCCACCTCAACGATTTCCTCCAAAGACCCCACTGCCAGCTCTGCTGTCACCGCAATTTCCAAGTAGACAGGCTCCCTCACATGAATCCGCTCGGGGGAGGCTACCGTCGCTGCCGCATGTGTAAGCAAGTAGTTCGTGACAGAACGCTGAAGCTCCAAAAATTGTGTGCCAAAGCTTCCGGCTGCGGGCAATACGATCACAGTGACATGCCCTGCTTCTCTTTGCAGACGACTGTTCCGATTCGGCAAACACTTCACTTTGGCTATCCCCGGATGGGCTTCACGGACGAGCCATTCGAAGTCTTCAGCCGTCACCGCCCGATAGCGATGCTTGATTGTCTGAGGACCGCGCTGCAAAGCTTCCGTCAGCATTTCCCGATCACTGCCCCCAATCGCAGGCACCGGATTGCGGACAGCTTGGACAAACGGAATCGATTGTTCCAGTTGATTCAACTGCCCGGCTGGAAGATTTCCTGCTGTTCCCCCACCAACCTTATACGTCACCCTCACGGAACCGAGTCCGGTTTGTGGAAGCTCCCTACCGTGTCGGCCATCGCCAAATATAATTTTTCCAGTAGCGCTCTCCAGGCAGTAATGACGATCATCCGGGCCAGAATCGTGCAGATGCGCTACTCGCTTCCACAGAACCCAGCATTTTTGCTCGTTCCCTTCAGAATCATAGAGAAGCTCCACCCGATTTTCTGGATGTTCCAGCCAGCTCTTTCGTTCGCTCGGCAAAAAGTAGCCTGTTTCATCTATCCATACTTCTTCCCCCATGACGGGATGTCGGATGAGTCTGTACTCGGCTTGTGGCCCCTCTGCTATCCGCTCCGCCATTTCATTGCGAATCGTCTCCTGTTGAATAGCTCGTATCGTATTCGGATAAAAGCCGCTTAGCACGGGATGTCGTGCATCCGAAGTGCCTCCCCCAAGCCGATTGTCTACATGGACGGCGCGAATCCAATAACGCTCTCGCTCAAACATTTTGCTTTTTCCCATATCAAAAGGACCAGCGAAACGGACGGTACCACTTTCCGTAAAACCAGAGGTCTGATCAATCGTCTGCAGCTTGGCCCAAGACGTTGTCCCTGTGTCCCCGTGCTTATACTCCCATTGCACAACAGGAGTGGACCCTGAGGATTCTTCCATCGGCAGGAAAGAAAAGTAGAAAGAGAGCGGTCCTTGTAAAGGCGGCTGTTCAAATCCGAAGTAGATGGCGGGATGCAAGCATTCGGACGTCAAAAACGGCTGGAAGCTAGCCTGATGATTGCCTGTACGGACAGGTTGCTTCCAATCCAAGTCGTTCTGTGTGAGAATCGCTTCCGGCCCATGGAGGGACTCCCGGTACGAGTAGGTCAATCGCATGTCTTCCAGCCACGGGGCCATGTATACAGGATTCGGACCATATAAGCCTTCCACCTGAAGAATTCTCACTCGAATCCAATAACCTGGCTGTGATTGCACTGTCGTCGGCTGCAAATCATCTGGACACGTAAAGGCAACCACAATCTCCTCAATCGTATCGGTACCAGCAAACCTCTTTTCATACTCCTCCCCTGACAGGAGCACCATCCATCCACTGCCATTCCAGTATTCCCATACCACCTTGCTGACCGTGACGGGTGTCGTCGCAGGAGGGTCAAAGGAAGACTCCTTCATGATCCATTTCCATTTCGGTTCCGGTTGTGACAGATGCGTAGCGGGATAAGGCACCGTCTTCATCCAAAAACGAAGGGCAACCGTACTTCCAGGCTTCGTCAGCGCCTCCTCACAGGACAAAAAAAACATGCCATACGGTGCGAGCTGCTCGCCAAACGCAAGGCCGCCACTCCCAGAAACCTGCACATCATTGGAGAAAAGCATGTCGGGTGCAAGGCCCTCCGAATCATCTGTCGGCAAATAATCCGTCTTCAACTGGATTTGGGTCAGGGAGGTGCTCCCGCCATTTTTCATCCATTCATGAATCATGCCTGGCTTCACTCTACAACGAAGCCAACGATTTTCGATTCCTTGCACTTCACTAGACTCCCATTTTTTCCGCTGCTTTTTTTCCAAGCGCAGCCGATTTTGATCAGCCTCGACTTTGTCGAACAAAACCCACTCGCCTTCTGACTGATACGTCCACTCGACCAGCTCTGGATTCGCCAGCTTCTCTGTCAGCAAGGATTCCAGGTAGCGTTCCTGATTGGAAATCATCGTGAGCTGGATCGAAGCACTCTCTCCTAAACAAAACAAGTTCTCATGCCCCAAATACCAGCAATGCGCCTGGTGATTAGGCAAAGTCTTGCAGTCCAAAAGAGAGAGCGGCGCATTTGTTCCAAGCCAGTTCGTTACATCTGTTAAAAAGTCTCGACTGCCATTGGTAAACAACAGATCTGTCGGGAGAGAGGGGGTAGCCAGCATAGGCTGGTCTGTTTCGAAAATCACTTCATCGCCAAGGGCAGACTTACCCGAAACTTTTGTGCCCGCCGGAATCCACACGGGCTTTTGCACACCTGTGCTCAATTCAAAGGTCACAAAGGTTTCTGCCGGTCTTGCCTGAGCCATTCCGACACCAAGCATATTGAGAAAAGCGATAAAATTTCGCTCGGGTACTTGATTCAAACGCTCACGATTATTCATCAGCATGTCTGCGAAAAGGAGAAATAAAGCCGTACCCGCATCAGGATCTTCTGGAGTGAATCGCCACTCCGGTGTGTAGAATGGCACCATTTCGCGCATTTTTCGGATGACTGCCTGCATGTCCCGCGGATCCACCAAAGGCGGCTTCACATTACCGACCTCCCTTCCTTTTTTCTTCACGCGACCGTGACTCTTGCGCTACCCATGTGGACCAAGGCGATGGACAGGATACAACAGCTGATAGCCTTTGCTTGTCGCACGTACTGTATAGCTGATCGTAACGTTCACCGTTTCGGAATGAGTTTTGTCTACTTTGGCCTCCACCTGTACATCCCGCACACGGGGCTCCCAGATCATGATCGCTTCTGCGATGTCCGACTGGAGCAAAGCCAGGCTCGTTCCGTCCGTGCCATCAAACATGAACCCTTGCAATCCGCTCCCGAATTTCGGTCGCATCACACGCTCTCCCTTTGCAGTGGATAGAATGATACGAATTGATTCCGCGATGTCATCCTCGTAGTCGGACAAACGAATACGGCCTGTAGCCTGATCCACCTGGATAGGGAACTTCCATCCTTTTTCACCGAATGGCTGCTGCATGGAATCCCCCCATGATTTAATTCAATTTAATCACCGAACCGTTGATGGCAACCATTCCGTCCGATTTGATGTTCAGGGACGCTCCTGCTTTAATCGACATGGCTCCCTGCGCCTCCAGATTCAGCTGGGTGGACTTGATTGTCAGCGATGTGTCTGACTGAATAGTCACTTGCCCTTTTGCATTCAACGTGATCGTACTTGAGCCGCTCTTCACCGTAACTTCGCCCGTGTTGCCGCCTTTGATGGCGATTTGGTTGTTTCCGCTGCTCTCCGTAAGCACAATACTCTCATCCTTGTCCGACAGCTCCACCTGTTGTCCTTTTTTCGTGGCAATCGTGATCTTCCCGTCATTCGGATCATCGCCAAAAATCACTTCGTGGCCTGCACGGGTCGTGATTTTTCGGATGTTGTTTTTCTCCGCCATTTCCGGGCCTTTGTTTTCCTGATTCCAGAGCATCCCGATCACAAATGGCTCGCGTACATCACCCCAGTGAAACGCGACCAGCACCTCGTCGCCTACCTCCGGAATAAACAGGCTGCCGCGATCTTTTCCTGCAAAAAGCGTGGCAATTCGCACCCAATCTGTCTCCCGCTCGTTATCAATCAGAGGCAGCTTCAGCTTCACACGCGAGAGCTTTTCCGGGTCTTCGTTGTTCGTCACAATGCCGACAATGACACCGTGGATCTTTGCCCGTTCTTCTTCTGTTCGTTCATCCTGGTAGAACCAATGATCAAAGCTCATATCGTATTTCCCTTCACTTGAAACGTCGTGACATAGCCTGATGCCACATCGATGGTGTGTGTAACAGATGTGATGTAATAAGGCTGACTCAGCTTTTTCCCCATGCCCTCTAGCATGATATAGCGGCCAGCACGAATTTCTGGCAGACCAATGGCCTCGCAGTTGCCGTCGAGAAGGTTCATGGCGAGTTGATTCAGGCGTGCCTTGGCAACCGCTTTTATCTCCTCAGGCGAGTCCAGCTTTTTCGTAGACTCGTATTTATCAAAATAATCACCGATTGCTCGCAGCAGGTCAGCGCTTGTCTTCGAATTGGTCCCGAGCTTCCCGATATCCGAGCTCGTTGCTTTCGCTTCCTGGAGCACCGTTGTTTTGTCCTTGTCTACCCATCGCACCGTATAGGAGGAGGCTTGGGAAGCAATGTTGACATCAACGGAAAAGCTGCGCAAGGAAACTCCCCAGATCAAGGTAAGGACCGGTGTCATGTTGCTCAGTGGCTTACGGAAATACAAGTTCTTCCCGACGATAAAAAAATCGTAGTTACAAATTTTTGCAAGACGATTTAAAAACTGAAAGTCAGTCTCGGAGACCGTCTTTGTAATCGTTTCGATTGTCTGAACCGTATCATCTACTTGCGTTGACAAGCCGTATTTTTGTCCCAGCTCTTTCACGACATCGCTGTATTTCTTTTTATTCCAGGAGGCAGACTTGTTATCAACCATGAGCAAAAACGATTTGTCCATCCCTTTTACCGTAATGGTAGGAGTCTCCACACATGCAAACGAAACGGCTGTAATATGTCCGTAAAAAAGGCTGGATAGCTCGGTTCCATAGCCCATCTGGATTTCGATTTCGTTGCCAGGAACCAAATAGTCATCTACCCAACGGAATTCCCACGCTGCCGTATCAAAAGCATTGGTTACCGAAAACGAGAACGTATCTGCTTTGCCTTCCAAGCTGGCGTTGATCGTTGCTTTGGTAATGGCGACACCCACCTGGCTGATCAGTTTTTTTCCTCCAACGAGTATTTCCAAGGCTGGGGAATGAAAGTTGTTGTACGTTTGGCGCAGGTCATCGAAGGAATGGCGGTCTGTCGTCAATTTTAATTCGCTCATTCTTTCGTCACCTCACAAGTGGCACACGCAGGGTAGTAGCCGGTTTTAGAAGTCTGGGATTGTCGATCCCATTTGCGTTCGCAATGTTTCGCCATTTCGACGCATCATTGTACGAGCGATACGCCATCAAGTAGAGCTGGTCTCCTTGGTTGACCGTTTGTTGTGCGACCTTTTCTCTTGCAGCCCCGATATCGTCCGCGGACTTTTTCACGCTCGTGCCTTTAAACGTGACGCCTAACGTGGCTCGTACCGGTGTCCCTTGATCGAGAAACATCGTAAACCGCTGCGAAACCTTCTCGACAACACCGGTGAATTGAAAGCTGTCCCAGACGAATTTGCATAGGGGCGGCGTACTGATCTTCTTTTCTACGGCCATCAGTCCCAGCACCTGATTGGTGAATGCACGCACATCCACTCCAGCTTCGTATGTATCAAAAAACAAGTCGACCGATAATGTCTCGATATCACCGCTTGTGAACATGCCGACTGGTACCGATTGTCCCAATATCTTTTGCCACGAGTAGTTATTGGAAGCATCTACCTTGTATTCCGAAGGGTTAAAGAGAACGGAAATACTCTCCTTAAAGTCACCTTGCCCGTTGCGATCTACTAAAATTTTCGCCTTTTTCTCCTGGCCCACCATTGGCATTTGCCTCTCTTTTCCGAAGAAATAGTTGTCTGTGAATGCGGCGGCTTCTGCTTATAGACCTCGTCGCTGCCGCTCTTGAGTGAGGCGCTTGTCCAGCTCCTTCATCATTTTATCCATCAATCTATCCACCTCTTGTGGGGACAACGAGGTCTGATTGCCAACCCTCTCTTGCACGTGTAGATCGACTTGTCGATGGAGTGGAAGTGTTGTCGTCTGCTGCACTGCGGTTTCTGGAGGCTGAATGCTTTTTCGCAGGTACTCCATGGACGGCGGCGACTGAACGGTAGCAGCAGGACTTGCGTGGCTGTCTTCTGTGCGTAACGCTCGTCGATGAATATGGGTTGCGCTTTCGGACAGGGAATGCGGCTTGGATTCTTCGGACGCTCTTTGGCCTTGTTGCAAAGCTTGCAGGAGTGGCGGCTGCATTGTCGTTGCAATCATTGGCTTTGGAACAAGTGTTAGGGATGTGTTTTTTTCCGCCTGTTCCACTGTTCCCGCCGCCATTGGTGTTGACTTCAGGTTGAATAGACTTGGTCTTTGCAGAGGGGTGAGCCTAGCGTCTCGAGCCTCGACCTCCTGTGTCTTATCACTCGTTATCCGTTTGGACGTCTGCGTCTGCTGATTGACCGTCAGAATCTGCTCGTGATTGCTTTGTTGAAAACGACTGCGGCGACTAAGCTGTCTGGAATTCGAACGATCCAAGATAAAATCAATAGATGTTTCTCTCGAGAATGGAACCGAGCTGATTGAATAGTGGCGAGATAACGGCTCCAAGCTGTTGACTCGACCGTTTCGTGGTAGTCTCTCTGTTGCACGTCTGCTTCCACTCTCATGCATGAAACTGTCGGGCGCCCACACGCTTTGACCATGGACAAGGCTAGGGAGTGGCCCCCATTCTTTCTGAACAACCATTTGTGCATCGTGACGATTCAGAACAGTCGAGAGTGAGTGATGGTTTTGGACATATGTTTCCGTCCGGAAATCAGTCTGGATAGCCTTTCTGATTTTCTCCATGACTTGAAGATAGGGGCGAGCACGTAGGGCAACGGAGCTTGTCCAAAAACTTGCTGTCTGCTGCAAAAAGCGGGAGTGGCGGCTTTCACGGGATTGACGGCTTTCTCGTAATCGATTGCTATCGCCCATGCGAGACCTTGACGGATCATTCGATTGCTTTTCACTGCGCGGGGGAGCTTTCCCACTTGTGCTTGTTGGGCCTACCTTTGTAAATTCGCTCATCGCTGATAGCTTCGCGCTTTTTTTCAAGAGGATCGTAAGGCCTAGTTCTGCACTCCATCCAGCAGCGATCCGTCGTAATGAGTTCCTGCCATAGACGACGTCCTCTCTGATAGAAAACGGCTTCACAGACTTGTTGTACAATCGCTGATGTTCTGTTCCTCCAAGTCCAATCCACTCTGTGGCACGACCCAGTAGGTTGACCTTTTCTTGATTCTTGAAGAAAGCCACATCTGCCCGCTTGTTTTTCCTATCCTGAAACGACAGTAGCTGACGTACGGTCTCGTATGATAGCTGATAAACGTGTTTATTTTGCAGAAAATGAATAGTTGACTGAAAAAATGGTTGGGAGATGCCTTCGATATGATTCGTAGCTTCATGATTACTAACGGATCTACTCTCTTTGGTCAGAACATTCAGCAGGTGCATCAACCATCTACTAGGCGTACTTCCCGCACAATACGGAGATTGATTCTCCGACTCATACAGAAGGTTCCTCGGCGAATGAGTGCTAGTAGTAAGGAGCTTCCTTGCTCTGAGCTGTTCTGCCACCATCTGTTGAAGATGCACCCACGCCATCACAGACTTCCCGTTCGTCTCGTGATGGGTAGAACTTACGATACGATTTTGTAGCGTCTGCCAGTGTTGGCGTTTCGTATGGAAGATAGGCGCGAAGCGATTCCATACAAAACGTGCAGTACTAGCTATACCAGCTGGCTCACGCTCGATTTCGTTATGAGTTTCAAGATATTCCTTGATCCACGTCTGGTTCAGCCATCCTCGTTTTTCAAAGAAAACAGGAGCATTGGCGGACTGGAAGCTCTGTATCCAATTAGCAGCGATCGAATTCCTGACAGCTGACTGCGAGAGAAGCAGAACAGTTCTTGAGCTATCTGTGCCACGTGTCATATACAATAGGAACGATAGCCCGTGCATGGGGTGTAAAACGTGTAACGATGAACTCGTCCACCGCTCATGCAGTAGCATGTCACGCTGCTGATAAGAAGCACGGGACAAGGCTGGGATCACGCGCGTTTTGCCAGGATGAGTTTGCTCATGGCTTGATCTCAAGCGAATGGAATGCTCCCTGACATTCTCGTTCAACCTGGCTTCCTGTGATATCAGTTGTTGAAGTAACTCGTATGTCCACTGATTCCTTGTTGCGATGGATTCGAAAGGAAGCAGTTGCAACGGGTGAAATAGAATGCTACTCGGCCGCTCCTGCTCTACCCGAGATGAAAGCACGGTTGCTTGTCGCTCTCGATTTATGACAAGCTGACGCAACCAATGCGACAAGGCACTCGACTGTTCTTCCCGCCCGCTCTCTATCTGCTTCAACCTCTGTCGAGAACCGAGCACCGCTAGCCCACGTTCGCTTTCAGCCTTCGGAAACTGTTGAGCCAAAAGAAACAGCTGTTTAAACCGTTCCCTTACAGCCTGCTGTTTAGTTCGACCAGCATCCGCTCGATGAAGCATGCTAGGCAACAAGGTCGTGAACATCTTCGAAAGCTCATTGCTCTGAAATATCTTTAGTTCCGATGGGCTAGAAAAAACTTCAGACAGCGTTTCAAGCATCCACTCGTTTTTAGCTTGCGGGTGTTGACGGCTTCTCGGGAAAACAATCGGCTGTAGAACACGTAGATGTGGATGCACTTTCATCGTCCTTGGCAGCCATGTTGCTCGACTTTTCTGCCAGTACAGACTCAGGTTTTCCCACCAACGTCCCCAAAGCTCAGTCTGCTGGGAAGCTACAGACCCACGTGTACTTTCACTAACACGAACGATTTGTCTAGTGATATCTTTGCCGTCAATTCCGGCTTTCTCTGTCCACACCGAGCGATCCAAAGATAAGCGTGCAGCCCGTCCTTCGGCTCTTTTTAGCAAAACAGAAAAAGACCACGTCCCAATCCTTGATTCCATCCCTCTACCGATCAACTGCAAAAAATTGCGAATCCCAAACCGTTCGAATCGGCCTGCTTCAAAAGGCGTCGCTCTGACACGTGAAATCGAAATCGCATCTACTCTTGTCGCTGATTCGAGCCGTATCCGCTCAAATGCATTTTGCATACTTCTGCGATCACCAGGATCAACTATTCGCGCCGAGTGTACCAATAATTTCGGCGAACTATAGGAAGTCTCAGGCGTCCAAAATCTTTCACGTACGGTTTCCTTGCTGTCTGAAACCATTGCTTTCAAAAGAGGCGCGGCAAAATCGACCGGGTGTATCTGCTCTATGAACTGTCCAAGCGGCAGCGATTTTCCAAGTGAGCTTCCTCGCTGAACCGAAGACTGAACATAGCTGGACCAGCGATATCTATCTCTTCCATTTGAGACAACCGTGATCCGAGGCAGGTAAACCTTCTCGATTACGTTGGATGACTCCCACTTCCGAAAAAGCTCATGTATCAAAGCAGCTGGTCGTACTTTTCGTCCTGATCCCGATGCTTGTGTCATCACTACGCGCTCTTTTGTCCCTGGTAAGCCAGCCTGTCCGTTCGGCAACATTTCTCGATTCAATCCGAGGTAGGAGTCCACTTGTACTTGCATGCGTACATGAATGAAGGTCTGATGAAAGTGGTTTTCCTGCCCTCCGATACTCGGCGAAAAATCACGGTGGATCAAAGCGAGGTAGCCGGGATCGCGACCTTCCCTGTACCGATACTTCTGCATGATGCTTTGTGCAAAGCCTTGGCTGGCTGCCCTTGGCAGCAGTGATGGACGACGCGAAGGTGGGAGCGCCTTGATCGTTATCATCGTTTCGTTTGCTCCTTGCAGACGGGATAAGGCTTAAAAATACGATTTTAAGCCGTGGTGCACGATTTCCAATGTCTCGACGGCTACTTCTCCATGCGTGGCCCGGAACTCCGGTCCAACCCATTTCACCGGATAAGCCCCTTCAAATGCCCAAGCCCCCACATCATTTCCGTTTGGGTCCATAAGAATGATTGCCCCCTGCTTGCGCTTGCGCTTTTCTGGCGGGCCGAAGTGGAAGTCCTCATACCATCTCCACAGCTCGTTTGATCTCACAAACCCTCGTTTGAAGACGAGGTTGGGAAACTTGCTGCGTTTCGGCAGCTTGTGAACGAAATGATTCATGCCGCCCTCTTGGTATTCCTCCAGCTCTGTTTCGACAGCCAGACCGGACACTTCACTAAATCCAGCGACCCAGATGCCATCCATCTCCAATCCAAACGGAAGAAAGTCTACACGGAATCGGAGGTTGGTGTAATACGGATTCTCATTGGCGAACACCAGAATCACCTCCGCTTGAACACATCAAAAACATTTTCGGGTTCGTCATTTTGCTTGCGATTAATGGCAGATATCTCCTCACACCAGCGCCGCCGTTCCTTGTGTTCCATCGACATGATCTCATCGTGAGGCCAGTGAAAATAGTAGGCGATGAAGGCGGCTTCTTCATAGATCTTGTCGACGGGATACCCACTCATACTCCCTCCAGCGCCCCTGAAAAAGCCATGTCTACCTGAAACTCATGCTCGCATTTCGGGCAAGCTGTCTTGAACATCGAGCTGTCCAATTCATTGATCTGTCTGTACAAGTTTTGCAGGTACGCGAGATCCGCTGTAAACAGCCGTTCCACCACTCTTGTGTCAATGCCCCGTACATCTCCCAGCTTGGTAATCACCCTCGTCAGCAAAATAATCGTCAAGTAGCCGGGATTTTGCTGGACACGCGGATCGCGCATCGGCAAAATTTCGTCGGCAGCCGTCGCCAAGCGCATGACGCCCCGCTTGTGCAGGTTTCCTTCTTCATCCACATAGCCGCGCGGGAGCTCAAATTCGTATTCCGTTTTAAATGCCATGGGGTCTTCCTCCTCATCACCCTAGGCCAGCAAGAGTGACAAAGAAAGCCTTTTCCTTGCCACTCTTTGGCGTCGGGATCTTCTATTATTTCGTCCGTGTCATTCCTTCGTGAGCAATTTCCAGCTGCTCAATCGCTACCTCTGAGGACGTACCGTTAAAATCAGGCGCCGTGTATTTGGTCGGCCATGCTTCGATGACCTTCCATGTAGCGACATCATCCCCGGCTTCATTGATGGCAATGATCGTTACCGTTTTGCGTGCGACCTTGCCCTGGATGGTGTCCTGCATCCAGTTGTACAAATCCATCGAATCCGTCACGCCCCATTTCAGCGTGATATTCCCGTACTTCGCCAAGCCCGGGAGCTTGCGCGGTGTAATCACCTCATTGCCTTCGCGATACTCGACTACGTCCACAGACGCATCAAAGCCCGACACCTCACTGAAGCCAGCCTGTTGAATGCCGTCCATCTCTACTCGATACCGAAACTTGCGGTATGGATCCTTGCGATCTGCCATACTGTACCCCTTTCCTCACACCGTTTTTCGCCGTGAATTATTGCTGATCAGATGTTTTTTGCGTAATACGGAAGATGACGAACTCTGCCGGTTTGACAGGAGCTACACCAATCACACAGATCAATCTGCCATTGTCGATGTCATCCTGCGTCATCGTGCTTCTGCCGATCTGGATGTAAAAGGCCTCCTGCGGGCTTGAGCCCATCAACGCGCCATCTCGCCAGACACGCGTCAGGAAAGAATCAATCGTACGTTGGACGCGGGCCCACAGCCTCTCGTCATTTGGCTCAAATACCACCCAGTTTGTCCCGTTTTTGATCGATTGTTCGAGGAAAATGAACAGGCGGCGTACGTTTATGTACTTCCATAGCCCATTGGATGACATCGTCCGCGCACCCCAGACACGAATTCCTTGACCCGTAAAAGCGCGAATCAGGTTGACTCCCTTCGGATTCAAAATATCCTGTTCGCCCGTATTGTACTGGCAATCCAGTCCTGTGCAGCCGCGCACGACCTCGTTTGCCGGGGCTTTATGGACGCCGCGGGTGTTGTCCGAGCGTGCGTAAATGCCAGCCATGGAGCCTGATGGCGGAATGTAGATGTTGCGCTTGTCCAGCGGATCGAACACTTGCAGCCAAGGATTGTAGATAGCAGCGTATTGCGTATCAAAAATATTGCGATGCGTCAACACATCGCTTACTTTTTTCTTGTCGCGTGGGATATCGAGGATGGCGAAGCGGCTTTTCAGGTTTTCACAATGGGCCACAAGCGCGAGCTGCACATTCGGGTCTGTCACGCCAGGAATAGCCATAATGCTCACTTCGTCATTATCGATGAAGGCTTGGATTCCGGTACGTTTTCCCGGTCCATGGTCCTCCCCCATGTATTCGCCTGCTGACAGATTGGCGACAGAACCGTCGCTGCCCCCTGCCAAAGAGATTTGATACAGACCGAATTCCGTCTTTCCGCCCTCGGATTGGGTTTCTTCCGCCATCCCTGAAATAACGGTAAAAGGCGGGATGATTTCTGGGCTCGCTGGGGCAGCACCCGCTTCGACCTCTACGATATTGCTCTTGGACAACAGCTTGCTGACATGATTGGCAGCAGAGACATTGAGCGAGCATTTGTCGAACTCTTCGGCCTCATCGTTGTAGAAGACTTGCACCGTAAATTCGCACGTCGAGAGAATTTTGACCGGCAGCAGATTGTTATCGATGACGTCTCCTGTAAGCACGGCTGACAGCTCGATCACATTGTCTTGGGATGAAACCACTTCGCTGTACTGCTTGGTATCACCGTCATAGAAAGAAACGACATCACCTGGTTGAAAGCCTGCACTGTTTTTCACACGGTACTTGGGAGCCTCGCCTAGCTGCTCATAAATCTGCGTTTTTGCCTTGCTCGACGGAATCAAATTTACGCGGATCTGATTTCCCCATGCCCCCGGGTTTTTTGCCGTAATCCGAAGGACAGCCCCTTCGCTGTTGCCTTCATTGGAAGCCGGCTTCGCATCTGCTGGCGCTACCCGCATCACATAGCAACGGGAGCCTCCATTCAGAAAGAAATGATCCACCGCATAGGCGAGATAGCGGTATTCGCCAAACGCATTTTCAGACAAATAGGAACCGAACAACTTGCGGAAATCATTGACACCTGTAATCAGCTCAGGCAATCCCGCAACGGGTCCTTTTTGGGCCAGCCCGATAAAGCCCGCCGTGCTCGTACTCGCTCCCTCCATGGGAACGGGGCCACTATCAAACTCCTCGACATACACCCCTGGTGATAAGTACTCTGGCATCGTAACCTGATTGGAGAGTTCCGCATGTATCAGCAGCAGAAACCTGCAATCAGTCCCTCCCTCCGAATAATTTCATCACTTGCTTTACCACTTACGAAAAAAGCCGTTTTGATATGTGAGTCTTGCTCTATAATCAGGCAGCAGGATGTCTTGGACCGACTCCAAATAACTGCCGGATCACCCTATTTGGGTCTGTTCATTTGGATGATACCTATGGATTGGGTCGTACCGGCTTGAATGGAAAGCTCGGCAAAACCAGCGGCTTCTTCCCGCCGCACTTCAATTTTCATACGCGCATGAGTTTTTTCCAGAAACAACGGAAGGGCAACTACGAATTCTCCTCTGTCGTCGCTATACGTTTCGAGCAGAGGGAGTAAGGCAGTGCCTCTTGGGTAGGCAAATGAAAGAGGTTCGGTCAAGGGATAAACCCGACCTTTTGGGGGACTTGCAAAACGAATGATCGTCCCTTTGCATGTGGGTGTTTCGAGAAGAAAAGCGTCAGCCAAATCGACTTGACCCTTTTTACTGGCTACGATTAGCTCCGTAGCCTCTTTGTCAGCGTCCTCGGCCAATCTCACTGGGGCATCTCGCTCATACGAGATGACAGCCTGCACAAAGACACCGCCAGCTGGGGAACCATCCTCCACGCAAGCTCTCCCTCGAACAACGGATTCTCCTGCCCGGAATGGATAGGCTGGACTCGGATGCAAGTAAATGATTGACTCCGTGGAAGATGTGCTCCCAGTAATCACAGAGAAGGACACGGAGCGATCCATATACTCCCGGCTGCTTATGGTGAGCGTGTAAATCCCATCAGGCAAGTCAGTAAAGATATACCATCCATCCCCTTTGCATACGGGCACTTGTGGATGATTCGCCAAGCGAACAGACAAGCTCGAGCGAAAAGGGGCTCCTCTTGTATACATGTCCACCAGACGGACGGCATACGAGAAGACGGAACGAATGCGCACCTGGAATTGCTGATCCATTAACCATGACCATCCCCTCGTATGCGAATATCCCGTTCCAGTACGCGCTTCGTTGAACGAACTCGGGTGGAATCGATATGAACCGGCCCTACCGAGTAGCCGATGGATAGCTTGTACGGAACATGTGGAAAGAGTTGGATGAGTTTATCAACAGGAGGCTGCTCCACGACGACACGTAGCTCTGTATCCATGTTGGCAAGGGAGCCTTGAAGCTGATCGCCACGCAAAATGGCGTTGTCATAGAGAACCTGTATGGCACGCCCGAGGATGCGATGCTCGTCCAGCATGCGGGTATGCTGTTCTGCTGGGGAATGGGCGGTCAATATGTAGGATAGATTGACCGTCATGGGGGGATATCGCAACTGATCAGTACCTTCACTGATCATCATGTGCTGCCTCTCCTGACTTTCCCGGATTTCGTATAAAAACAAGGCTAACGCCAAATCTCCTGGCTGGGCAGGTGAGCTAAGACCAATCAGCTCGGGTTGGCTAATCGGCTCCGGCGTCATTTCTTTTCGCAAAAGAGCGAGCAGCGTCTCTCCTACTTCAGCGATGGCGGTGTACTGGCTGATACCCGTTCACCTCGACATTATTTGACAGAATATCCTTATCATAACATTCAAATCAATGGTTTTACATGAATTTTTATCTATTTTTGTAAAATTACATATTTTCTTCGATACGCACTACTTATTGGCGTACTCCCCCAAATCCTCTTTCAATAGCAGCTTACCCGTCTTTTTTAACTCCTGCTTCGCAGCCGCAATCAAATGACTCATCGAGACGGGCGTGCCTTCCGATGCAGCCAAGAAAGAGGCAGCGAGAACCACATTTTTGATCCCGCCCCCAGCAATGTGCAGCTTGGATGCTAGAAACTCAAAATCGATGTCAGCAGCTCGCGGCGTATCGGCCGGGAACATGCTGCGCCATATTTCTTCGCGATAGAATGGTTCGGGAAAAGGAAACTTCACCACGTAGTTGATTCTGCGCATGAAGGCCTCGTCAAAATTTTGCAGGAGATTTGTCGCCAAAATGGAGACCCCCTCGTACTCCTCCATCTTTTGCAGCAAGTAGGCTGTTTCCACATTCGCGTATTTGTCATGCGAATCTTTGACTTCTGAGCGCTTGCCAAAAAGGGCATCGGCTTCATCGAAGAAGAGGATGGCATTGCCGATTTTCGCCTCTTGGAAAATGTGGTGGAGGTTTTTTTCCGTCTCCCCTATGTACTTGCTGATCACCTGCGACAGGTCAATTTTAAAAAGTTCCAGACCCAGTTCATTTGCCACGACTTCCGCCGACATCGTCTTGCCCGTACCCGGAGGACCTGCAAACAGCATGCTAACGCCCTTGCCATAGGAAAGCTTTCGCTCAAAGCCCCACTCTCCCAAAACGACATTTCGATAGGTCACCTGATTGCAGGCGTTCCGCAACAAAGTCAGTTGCTCCTCAGGCAAAATCAGATCGTCCCAGCTGTATTTGGGTCTCAAGCGTATGGCGTGCTTTTCTAGCGCATGTCTCATTTGCAGGAAGCAAGCTTCATGGAGGTGCGTTTGCGTAATGATCCTGTCTTTCGTCTGCATCGCCATCTCATTTGCTCTGTGAAGCGCTTGGTGGATTTGTCCGGCATTCAGCTTGAATTTCCCTGCCAAAACACCAACGTCAATCTCCTGTGAAAAGCTCATTTCTGCACTGCCCGTCTCCCATAATCGCCTCCTTTCCGTTTCATCTGGACTAGGCACCTCCATTTCCAGCCAAATCCGCTTCCCCAGGGCGTTTTCCGGCTTCCATTGACTTTTCGCCACAATGGCAATGGGACCTGAAAAGCTCTCGAGTTCATCCATCACCAGCTGCTTGCGCCCAGCTGTTTGCCCATCTTCTGTCAGAAAAGCCTCGAACTGATGCAAGCACAGCACCCCCCGACGCAGCTGCACCTCCCGCATGACCTGCTGTAATCTGCGCGAAAAAGCTTCCTCCCGGATCAAGCGCTCTGCATCGATGAACAGCACGGGTCGCCTGACTTGATGAAACAGATGCTTGACTCGATGCCTTTTGCCAACGCCAGCCGGACCATGCAAATGCAGAAGAAGCCGCTCTGAATCTGCTCCTGCTGTTTCCCACAATGTTTCGAAGCGCTCCTGCAAATGATTCGCGCTCTCCCCTACCAACGGTTCCAACTCTTGATCTGGCAAGCTCCAAAATTGCCAAGGAGGCAGACTGGCATCCCCTCCATCCTTCGTCGTCAAAAAGTGCAGCATACGTTCATCCAGTTTGAGCGGCCTAGAGAGCCAAGAGCCGCTGCCCCCCATGTCCGCCTCGGTAAAAAGCAGCAGCAGCCCCAGCTTGCTTTTTTGCGTGAACGCAGTCCATGCCTCTATTCTCTCGGTCGCTGTCCGGCAAAATAGCTGCATCGCCAATTCGGGAGTAGGCGACTTGCATGTAATATCATCGAGGAGGTAGCCAAACAGCTTTTCGTACTTTCGATCCAGCTCGACTGCCAGGCAAAGAAATAAACATCCCAACTCGAATCGGTTAAGCGAAAAAGCGTCTGCCACTGCCAGAATCGGTACGCTACCCGCTTTTTGCATGTGCAGCGCATCAAGTCGTTCCTCGCATGCTGCCACCCGCTCTGTGAAAGCTTCCCATAGCTGTGTTGCTGGCGGGGCTGCCTCGAGCAATTGCACCACTTCTTCCTCTGTGACAATCACCCCCCTCATTTGATCAAGCGGATAATCATCCCCCTGCTGCGCTCGCACGGCCAGCAAGCGCAGCAGATGAATATCCAGCCATCGAAGCATTTCTTCGTAATAGTTCCACTGTTTGTGATTCGGTTCGGGACTCGTCATTTCGCTTTTTCACCGCTCCTACGATATTTTCAACTCGCCAGACCAATCTCGTTCGGCCCCTTTTTGGGCGTATTCGTCACATAAGTAGAAATACTGTCGCGCCGCCTGATCCCATCTGTTTTGCTTGATGACGGACAGAAAAGCGGAGCGTGCATCGTGAAACCTCCCATTTTGATACATCGCAATCGCTTGCTCAAACAATTCTTTCGTCTCATCCTTGTGCGCGCGAATCTGGGCAGCGTCCCCCTCGTATACGTCGTACAAATGCATCGGCTGAGCCTCTCCCTCGATATGCACCCAGCCTAAATCACGATATCGGTACGGCGTGCTCCCCCCCATCCCGGCAAATAGCGAATCGGACATCAGGATGCAGGCTCCGAGCGTTTCCGCCATCTTTTCCATTTTCTCGACCACGCGGACGTGATCCGATATGATCGCAGCCTCTAGCCGCGTCGCCTCGCCAATAATCCCGAGCATCAGCGGACCGTGATGCAGAGCCACCCGCAATTCAATCGAATCGTATCCTTTTTCCGCCCGTTGCTCGTTATAGTCCGCTAACGTCCGTCTCATTTGTACGGCCGCATCTAACGCATCTTTCGCCTCTTTTGGATAAACAGCCAGCACGCCGGGATCGAGATATTCGATTATCATCCCTTGATTCTCGTTCACAATCGGAGCAAAACGCTTGAGAAACGCATTGATGACGCGGAAGGTCGTCTCTGGACGCAGACGATGAGAGATGGCATGAAACGATTGCAGACTCATGCGCATAACGGCCATTTCCCGCTCAACCTGATCACCAAGCTCCACGTCGAGTATGCTTTCCTTCCCGAGAAAATGGATAAACTGCTGCGGCACAAAGCGATTGTTCGCCTCGCTCATCCTGGTGATATTCGAAATGTACTGACGAATGCGCTTTGCCATTTGGTTGAAGCTTTCTGCCAGCTTTTGAATTTCATCCATGGAGCGAACCCTGGCCACCACGCTGTAGTCGCCTTTTCCCATATCAGAGACATTCGTTTGCAGATTGCGGATGTTTCTGTATGTCAGCCACGAGAAAAGGAAAAATAGACTCGCACAAATCGACCAGACCAGCGCAGCGCCACGGCCGAGCTCACGGGACATTTCGTTGTGCTGCATGCGGACCCCGTTCATTTCTCGGCCCAGCTCCAACACACCCGATAGCTTGCCGGAGGAGTTGTAGATCGGAGCCATCGCGTACATCCAGTAGCCTGTCCGATCCTGGGCTTTACCCGAGACGATCTCCCGCTTCATGACCACACTGCGGAACTCGTCATCTATGGCAACATTCTCAAACACTTCTGCGCTGTCATTGTCATCCATCATGAGAAACAATTCGCCATCTTTGTATTTGTAAATCGTTTTGTACAGCCCCCTGTTCACATGCACATCATCTGGGACCTCCAGTTTTTTCAGGTTGGCCTGTACTGCTTGATAATCCGCATTCATGTAGTCAATGGCCCCGTTGATTCCATCCAGCTTGTCCCCTTCGATCAGAGTAGAAATCACATAGGCTTGGAGACGAAGATCGGTCTGATTTTCCTGCTCCATAAACGCGAAGGTCAGCTTCGTTCCCTCCAGTTGAAGGAATACGGGGACAACAATCAGTGGGGCTATCACGATCGTTTGCTTGATAATCAACGGAATCCGGAAAAGGCGAAACAGCAGATACTGAATGACACAAAAAAGGAGAATTTCCACACCAAATCCTGTCCACCAGCTCCATTCCTTCAAGCGGTCTTTTTCAGATACAGACGGGGAAGTGATCTTGGTTATCACATTTCCTTGTTGATCCAGGAAGGCGAGCTGACTATCCGTGGCCACTACGATCTCATAATTGGGGGTTACAGCAAACGCCGTTAAAGCACTGCTATCGCTCGATTTGATCTGCTCGAATGTTTTGGAAGGCACCATCAAGGCGATTTCATCTGGATGTGCGGGATCGAAGCGTTCCATGACATTTTGATCAGAATTGTAGAAAAGGAGACGACCTGCTGGTCCCACTTTGGCATGATTGGGGACGGTATGATTCTTTTCGGACCGTTCGGAGTGAATGTAGAGCGGACCTTTCACTTGAGCTTCCCCGCTTCCTTGGGGAACGTCGACCTGGAAAACCTCTCCTCGCTTGGTAGTGACATAGGTATGCCGCGGGTCTACTCCTGTGATTTCATTGACGTATACTTCATTAGGCAATTGGATTTGATAGAGTTGTGTGGGGGGTGAATCAGAGGGTACAAATTGATAGGCAATCACTTCAGGGTGTTGATACACATAAAAGTAAAGACGATCTTTCGCGACTTGCAGGGAGCGTACCTTGCCAATTCGCTTGTACGGGCTGTTTGCTCCGTATGAATCTTCATACACGACTTGTACGATTTCTCCATCCGGCGACATTCGCACGATTCTTTCGGATACCGTCCGCAAACCAAAGCTATCAAGCTTTGTGATCAGCACGTACGCATAACCTTCTTCGTCGATGGCTACCTCTGTGAAATTTTCCAAGCCTTCTTCTGGATTTTGCTCCAGTACTTGCTGGTACCTTAGCGATCGATCGGGGTATAGGCTCGTCAGCTTTTGGTGTCCATCCGTTATGAGGACGACATCCTTTTGACTGTTGACCGCGATGCTGTCGATCCCTTGAAACGGTACGTCCTGCTTCCCGCTTCTATCCACGTTCCAAGCGAGCAGCAAGCCGATCCCAACAAATACAATCAGCAGTCCGGTCAACCAGGAATACTTCTTGTTATTTCCCATCGTTTGCGGTTCTCCCATCTCTCGAAAACGTATTTTCGAAAATGATACCAAGCAACATTATACTAAAAATTACAAATTCCGCTATACATCTTCTCTATTTGACATTTATACTACTATACAGATTGATTTTCAATATCTTACCAGATGACTTATGTAAAGGAGTTGGCTTCATGGGACAACTCGTCTGCGGAGGAGCCATGGTACAGTGCAGCTTCGGTGCTGCTCCCAGTTCACTCATGGTGCTCCCGGTGAATCGCGTCACAACCAGTATGCCGATCGCAAACATTATGGACAATAAACCGATGGTAAACATCCTTCCATTCGGGATGTGCAATACGATGTCCAACCCTCAGGTCGCAGCAGCCACAGCGGCGAAGCTGGGCGTTTTCACTCCGGTCCCCTGCGTTCCTGTAACCGTCGCCCCTTGGGTTCCCGGCTCTCCTACTGTTCTCGTCGCCAACATGCCTGCCCTCAATCAATCCTCCAAGCTCATGTGCAGTTGGGGTGGCGTCATCCAGATCGCGAACCCCGGTCAAACGACGATTCAGGTTCCCTGACAGGTAGGGAGGATATGATATGGACAAACAACTCCAAAAGCTAACGGAACAAACGATTGTCGACCCGCTCACCAATCCGCTCAAAAAATGGGTGCAGGATTGGATAAAAAAAGGAGCCGCCCTCCCCAAGCAAGCCCTCGATTGGATCAAGAACGGCATTGCCGGACTATTCACCAAAAAAGAAACTTCACTCAAAGATTACGTGCATATCGGCCGTTTTTACATCGCCAAACGCTTTCTCATTTTGACAGGACTATTCCTCCTTGTCCTGGCCTACTTCCTGTTCATCAATCCTCCCGATGCGCTTAACCGCTTTTTGCAGCGTCCTATCGTCATTCATCTAAAAACTCCCAATCAACAGATTTCTGACACGGGTCTGGCGATCATCTACAACCCGGAAGGCACGATGATCTATTCTGGCCAGCTCGTGGATGGTCTGTATGACGGAAAAGGCGAACTCTATGACGACAATGGAAAGCTTCTATACAGCGGCGAGTTCAAAAGCGGCACTCCACAAGGCTTAGGCAAAGGATACCGGAAAGGCGTTCTCGTCTATCAAGGCGGGTTTGAAAATGGCGTTTATGCTGGTCAGGGAACGTTGTACAACGACAACCAGCAAGTCATTTTTCAAGGAGATTTCAAAAATGGGAAGCCGGATGGAGCCGGTCAGGAATGGTACACAAACGGCGCAATCAAATACGAAGGCGCTTTTAAAAACGGCGTGTACAACGGGTCAGGCCGACTTTTTACGAAGTCTGGAAAGCTGCTCTACGACGGACTGTTTGACAATGGATTCTACGGCGGCGAAGGTACCGATTACTACAAAAACGGGCTCGTACAGTATAAAGGGCAATTTGTGGACGGCAGATACAACGGGGCCGGGAGTCTTTTTGATCGGGATGGCAAGATCGTGTATGAAGGTCATTTTCGAAATGGGCACTTCAATGGAGCCGGAACCAAATTCTCCACCAGTGGCAGCATCGTTTATCAAGGTGATTTTTTGCTAGGTGTGTATCATGGGCAGGGCGAACTGAAAGATGCAAGTGGCGTAACGCTGTATAAAGGCGGTTTTGCCGAAGGGCATTATCACGGAACGGGAGAGCTTCGTTCTGCCGAAGACGCTCAGGTGTATCAAGGGCAATTTCGGGCAGGTGCCTACGACGGCATCGGGGTGCTCTACGACAAGGAAGGCTTGCCTCTGTATAAAGGGTATTTTCGCGAGGGGCGTATTTATTTGCCAGGATTCATCGGCATCTCCAGGAGCAAGCTGGAGGAAATCATGGGCAAGCCCGACGATGACGCGCCGAGGGAAGCCGAAGATGCTGTTCCTCCTCCTGCCGATCAAAAAGCCCCCGAAGCTCCACCAGCGAAGGATGCCACCTTATCGCCGCAAAAACTTGCGTATCGTGAAAGGAACATGGCTTTTACACTCGTACCAGCACCAGGACACCCCAGCAAGCAGATTGTCACTGCCGTCCACGTGTATCAGCCACAGGTCATCTCGATCGTCAAAGAAGATCGGAATGAGCTCGACAGCAAAGCAGCCATTTTGCCCAAGACATCTTCCACATACGCTAGTACTGGAGCTATCACGAGCTATTTGGTCGACCCGTATCTGTATCTCTATTTCTATCAAGCACAGCAAAAGGAACCCGTTCAGTTGGACGTGACAAAAGCAGAGGGGGTGTAAAAATGCGAAGCTATGAATCTAGCAAGCCGTCTATGGATGCGACTCATGAAAAAACGCAGGCACCTGTTTCCGGGCCCATGCTTCAACCAAGCAAGGTCCAAAGAAAGGCGAGTCACTCGTCCCGCATCCTTTCTCTGCAAAAGACTCTTGGCAATCAGGCTGTGCAGCGCATGTTATCGAGGACTCCTCTGCAAAAATCGGAGAATCTTTCTTCCGGCAGCGGCCGCTCACTCCCCGATTCCGTCCAAGCAAAAATGGAACAGGCTTTCCATACTGATTTTTCAGATGTACAGATTCATCCAGAATCGTCTGTTGCCTCCCAAATCGGAGCTGTTGCCTTCGCCCAAGGGAATGACATTCACTTCGCCCCGGGGACGTATCAGCCAGAGACGCAAAGTGGGCAACAGCTGCTCGGCCATGAGCTGACACATGTGGTCCAACAAAGACAAGGGCGGGTAAAAGCGAACGTTCCTGATTCCAGCCTGCCCATTAATGACGATCCCGCTCTGGAAGCGGAAGCTGATCGCTATGGGTCACTGGCAGCGGCAGGAACCATGACGGATCGCACGGGTGCGGATGCTACTGGGTCTGTAGCATCCCCGATCATACAAGGCACTTGGGACGAAGATGTAAAAGATGCACGCAGAATGTGGGACAAACATGTGGAGAAAACAAACAACCTGGATGAAGGAACGGTAAATGGGCTTTTTGAGCAAGTGGCCGACATAGAAAACTACTTTGACAAAGTACGTTACGGTATCAGTCTGCACTCCAAAATTTCTGATATTTTCTCGGTTACCGGGGGGAACTATACAGAGCTGGAGGAGGCACAGCGTCTATTCGGAGAAAATATCACACCCTTTTTCGGCAAGGATAAGGACACCGATCCTGACATCGATTACACCTATTTGGAGAAGCAGCAAAGCGACAACGATGAGGAAGTCCGCATGGTGGATGAGAACGAGGATGATTCAACTGCTTTATACGAGGAAAAACGAGTGGCGATGGAGATCAAGACAATCAGCTCTCATGATGATTCCCAATTTGGCTCCCGGATTCATGAAGCGATCGGTCAATTAGACAAGCGGCGAGACACGAATCGATATAAAGAGTATGTCATCGTCATTCAAAAGTATCATCCTGAAAACCCTTGGCCGTACACCGCTGCCGAAAATAGGGCCCGCGCCCCACTGGGTGATCTCAAAGCTAGACTGACCGCTAGATTGAGCAATATGACACATCTGCCAGGTTATGATATCAAGGTCATTTTCCGGGGCATTACAAAAGGAACCCCAACAGGGGGAACCGGAACCGTAGACCCATCCTTCTTAATCCCGGAACATATACGCTTTTCGAACATGCCCTCTTATACAGTCGAATGCTATTACTGCGGCAGCTCCAACACTGGGTGGTTGGTAGATGACCCTATCCCTGAATAAACCGAAAACGGCAGGCTCCAAAACGAAATGGGAGAACTGCCGTTTTTCCTTTGCTTAGTACAATCGATTTGTATAGCTGTCTTGCAAACCCTCCGCCACTTCTTTTGCCGTCACACCTGGTAACTTCACATGATCTGCCAGCATTTGCGCGACGTTAGGAGTCGTCCCTTCTGCCGGCCACGACTCCGGCTTCCATAATCCAGAGCGCATAAATGCCTTTGCACAGTGGACGAAGCACTCCTCGACCTTTACGCCGATCCCAAGCGTAGGCGCCTTCCCGTTAACCGCCATCTTCCCCAGTATTTCTTCATCGCGAATAATGCAAGCCTTGCCGTTCACACGGAACGTCTCTTCCAGCGTAGGAATCAAAAAGATAAGCCCAATATGGGGGTTGACTAAAATGTTCGTGATGGAGTCCATCCGCTTGTTTCCTGGGCGCTCGGGAATCACCAGATGGTGATCGTCGACGACATGCACAAAGCCAGGCGCATCACCACGTGGCGAAGCATCGCAATGGCCATCTTTGTCTGCTGTGGCAATGATGAGAAATGGCGCTTGGGCAATATACTTGCGGCTATGGTCATCCAACTGGGTGATCGCCTTGTTCTGTACGAGACGACTTGGCTCTCCGACCATTTCGCGCAGCTGCTGCTCTGACGTGACCACGTCACGGAATATTCCGAATCCTGACATGACTACCCCCTCTTTCCTCTGCTTGTTCGAACCTGCCACCATCATACCACTTTTCTTGCTTATGGCAGAAGCAGGAAAGCTAGAGGGGTCACAAGCAGCAGGGTTAGAATCGTACGCTCTACCCAAATCACCAGAAGCTTTGGAATGCTAATCGGAATCTCGGTAGACAAAATGCAAGGAATCGTCGCGGAAAAGAACAAGATGGAAGAAACCGAAACAACTGCAATGACAAACTTGGTGACCAGAGGTGCTTTTACCACAAGCAGAGCAGGTAAAAACATCTCGGCAATTTCGATCGCTGACGCTTTTGCAGCCAGCATCGGCTCTGGAATTTGCAAGAGCCATGTAATCGGATAAAACAAGTACCCCAGCCAATCAAACAAAGGGGTAAATTCGGCCAATACCAACCCGATCAAGCCGACCGACATGATGGACGGAAGAATACTCATGGTCATGATGAAACCATCCCGCAAATTCTCCCAAATGTTCCGCGTTAGCGGCAGCGCTTTTCCCGCAGCTTCCATAGCCTCTATCCACGCTTGGCGCAACCGTTTTTCCTTAATCACTTTCTCCGGATCGCCGTTGTCCTGGTAATATGCATCACTCATATTGGACAGCGGCCAAATACGCACCGTCACTGCCGTTACGAGAAACGTCACCACGAGCGAGACCCAAAAATAAAGATTCCAGTAATTCATCAAATCCAATGTTTTCGCGATGACGATCATAAATGTCGCAGATACAGTGGAAAAGCCAGTTGCGATAATAGCTGCTTCTTTAATCGTATATTTGCCTTCTTTGAATACCCGGTTCGTGATCAAAAGACCGATCGAATAGCTCCCCACAAAGGAAGCCACCGCATCTACCGCAGAGCGGCCAGGTGTTCTCCAAATCGGGCGCATGATTGGCTGAACCAGTACCCCGATAAATTCCAAAAGGCCGTAGCCAACAAGCAACGCCAAGAACACGGAGCCGATCGGGACTACCATACCTACGGGAATCACCAGCTTTTCGAAGAGAAATGGCCCCATATTCTTGTCCAGCAGCCATGCAGGACCCGCCTGAAAATAAATCAACAGAGCGATAGGCACACCCAGTACTTTTAGCGCAGAAAAGACGAGGTTTACTTTGCTCTGCTTCCAACTGCCCGTCACAAACGGATAAATGGCTCCAAGCACAATCACAAGCAAAGCATATATCGGTATCGCACTCGGCATGATTTGCCGAACCCATGTCACGATGTGATCGAGCATAATGGAGCTTGTGTTGTTAATGGTAACAGGAATAAAAAAAACGAAAATGCCAATGAGGCTAAAAACAAAAAACTTCCAAGCATGCGTGGTGGATACGGCTTGCTGACCAGGATGAGGTGCAAGATTGCTGTTCGAAATATTGCCCATACATGTCCCCCCATTTCAAAAACAAGCCGGTCTCCCCCACTTCTACCCGTTTTTCTTTTGCTCTCTCTAATATTACGCCAGTCTTCCCCCAGCAACGACGATTGTTCCGTTTTTGATTACCGTGTTTACGTGGTTACTCCCATAACGATATTGCAAGGTCATGAAATCAGGAACGTCAAAAATCGTGACATCTGCTTTTTTCCCGACCTCAAGGCTGCCGACTTCATACGCGCAGCGGATTGCGTGAGCGGCGTTGATGGTAGCTGCCGTCAGCACCTCGGCTGGCGTCATCCCCATTTTCAGGCAACCCAGATTCATGATGAGTGGGAGCGAAACCGTTGGAGACGAGCCCGGATTGCAATCCGTCGAAATCGCGACAGCCACGCCACGATCAATCATTTTCCTGCCATTGGCTGACTCTGCCATCAGGAAAAACGCCGTACCGGGCAGTAACACAGCGATGACACCCGCTTCTGCCATCTGTTCAATCCCCTTGTCTGAAGCGCGCAGCAAATGATCCGCAGATACCGCGCCAACCGAAGCTGCCAGCTCTGCCCCTTCATACGGTTCGATTTCGTCCGCATGAATCTTCGGCAGCAACCCATGACGGACCCCCGCTTCGAGAATGCGTCGGGACTGCTCCGGAGTGAACACACCTCTTTCGCAAAACACATCGTTAAAAACAGCCAGCTTGCGACGAGCAACCTCTGGGATCATTTGCTCAATGACCACGTCTACAAACGCATCCGGATTTTCCTTGTATTCACGCGGCACCGCATGTGCACCCATGAAGGTACTGACGATGTCGATGGGATGTTCCTCGTGCAACTGCTTGGCGACCTCCAGCTGCTTCAGCTCATCTTCCAATGTCAGGCCGTAACCGCTTTTCGCCTCGACGGTTGTGACCCCATGCAACAGAAACTGGTCAAGACGCTGCTTGCTCTGGGCAAACAGCTCTTCATGGGTAGCTGCTCGCGTCGCCGCGGTAGTCGAGTAAATTCCGCCGCCATTGTTCATAATCTCCATATAGGTCGCACCGTTTAGCCGCATATTAAACTCGTTTTGCCGACTGCCCGCGTGCACCAGATGTGTATGCGGATCGATCAGCCCTGGTGTGACCAGCTTGCCCGAAGCATCGATGATTTGCGCCTCATGCGTACGGTCTCGATAGTAACGCGCCAGCTCTTCATCTGTTCCTACACGCTGGATGACGCCGTCTTCCAGCCAAATGCTTCCGTCCTCAATGATCGACAACTCATTCATTTGCGCTCCTACTACAGGGGAAGAGGAACCGCCAGCCAGCGTGGCAAGCTGACTGGCGTGGCGAATCCATACAGGTTTAGTCATGGCTCTTACTCCTTCATCATCGGAATGTGGACGCCTTTTTCCTTGGCTGTTTGAATCGCGAGGTCGTACCCTGCATCGACATGTCGGACGATGCCCATGCCTGGATCAGTCGTGAGGACGCGCTCCAGACGACGTGCTGCTTCAGGTGTTCCGTCAGCCACGATGACCATTCCGGCGTGGAGAGAGTAGCCCATGCCCACGCCGCCTCCGTGGTGCACAGATACCCAGCTCGCTCCGCCTACCGCATTGATCATGGCATTGAGAATCGGCCAGTCCGCAACCGCGTCGCTGCCATCCTTCATTGCTTCCGTCTCACGGTTTGGCGAAGCGACAGAACCGGAGTCCAGATGGTCACGCCCAATGACAATGGGGGCCGAAAGCTCTCCGCGGGCCACCATCTCATTGATGATCTGACCAAAACGCGCACGCTCGCCGTAGCCTAACCAGCAAATGCGGGAAGGCAGTCCCTGGAACTGAATGCGCTCCTGCGCCATGCGAATCCAGTTGCACAGATGCGTGTTGTAGGAAAACTCACGAAGAATGACTTCGTCTGTCTTGTAAATATCCTCAGGATCGCCGGACAGTGCTACCCAACGGAACGGTCCCTTGCCCTCGCAAAACTGCGGACGGATGTATGCTGGCACAAAGCCAGGGAAACGGAACGCATCCTCCACACCCTCGTTTTTTGCCACCTGCCTGATGTTATTGCCATAGTCGAAAGTGACTGCTCCTTTTTCCTGCATCGCGAGCATGGCGCGAACGTGTTCAGCGATGCTTGCTTTTGTGCGAGATTCGTACGCTTTCGGATCGCGTGTCCGCAGTTCGGCTGCTTCCTCCAGTGACATGCCGATGGGAATGTAGCCGTTGAGTGGATCATGCGAGGAGGTCTGGTCCGTCAGCACATCCGGGATAAAGTCACGAGCCAGCATGGCATTCAGCACTTCGGGTGCATTGCCCAACAGACCGATGGAAATGCCTTTTTTGTCGCGTTTCGCTTCTTCCGCCAAACGGATCGCTTCGTCCAGACTCTCTGTCATCACATCCAGGTATTTCGTGTCCAATCTGCGTTGAATACGGGTCGGGTCCACCTCGATATTGATGCTCACACCGCCATTGAGCGATACGGCCAGCGGTTGCGCACCACCCATGCCGCCCAAGCCTGCTGTCACGGTAATCGTTCCGGTCAACGTGCCTTCAAAATGCTGGCGTGCCAGTTCTGCAAACGTCTCGTACGTCCCTTGCACGATGCCCTGGCTGCCAATGTAAATCCAGCTTCCCGCTGTCATTTGTCCGTACATCATCAAACCCTTTTTGTCCAGCTCGTGGAAATGCTCCCAATTCGCCCAGGCAGGCACCAGGTTCGAGTTTGCCAGCAGCACACGCGGCGCATCGGTATGCGATTTGAATACGGCAACCGGCTTCCCAGACTGGATGAGGAGTGTTTCATCGCTCTCTAACGTTTGCAATGTTTTGACAATTGCATCGAAGCATTCCCAGTTCCGTGCCGCCTTGCCAATTCCGCCGTATACGACCAGATCCTCTGTACGCTCAGCTACATCAGGATTGAGGTTGTTCAAAAGCATGCGCAGCGCAGCTTCCTGTACCCATCCCTTTGTATGTAATTGGGTACCTGAAAAGGCTTGGATCAATTGCTCAACGGATTGTGTCGTCGTCATCATTTCCACCTGCTTTTCTAAAAGGATGTACTTCTTAGCTCCATTGTAAAAAAGCAAGGGAAAACAAAAAAGGCACCGCGCTTTCGATTTGGTGCCTCTACTTTCGATTCACTTGCAACCGCATTCATGGTTTGACGAAAAAATCTGTCTTTTTTTTCGATTTCTATCTTTTCTTTTGATTTCGTAACAAACGTGGAGTTGTCCCTGTCTTTTCCTTAAAAATTTTACTGAAATAATTGGCGTTAATGAATCCACATCGCTCTGCCACCTCTTGGACAGACAGGGATGTCTCAAGAAGCAATCGGCGTGCTTCTTTTACCCGCAACGATGTGAGTATTTGGCGAAAAGAGCTTCCTTGCTTTTGCGCGAGCAGCGTACTGAAATAGGAAGGACTGCGGTCGATATACCGTGCAACCTCCTCCAGGCGTAGTGCAGGATCGGTGTAACGCCCTTCTATATAGCGAATCGCCTGTTCCACGACATCTACACGGGACTCGTCGATAGGATGATGTGCCTCATCGAGCAGTTGATTGATAAATAGCAGCAGTTCCACTACGATCCGATACAAGATCGGCGAGTACAGAATCGTTTCGAAAACCCGGTGATACTCCTCTTCCAAAGGGGCGGAATCAAGACCTCGTGATATCATGTAGCGCCTGACTTGGGCCAAAATACTCGTCAGCCGAATACGCAACAGTCCCGGCTCCGGGTAGGGCTCTTCCTTGTAAAAGAAATGAGTATACAGCCACTGCTTCAACTCTTCCCGATTGCCTTCATCCAGCATTTCAACCCACGTGCGCTGTTCGGCAGGTGTCAAAAATGGGTCAATCATGGTCCAATTCACGCGATTATCCACGACCGTCACTTGCCGATATCCTTTGAAAAAGCGGACTTGCAGGGCTTGGCTCGCTTCCGCATACGTTTCGTTCAAGCTCTGTTCGTGGCTCCTTGCGTCATACATGACCAAAAAGAGTGGCGCATCATTGTTTGCTTCCCAGTCCATCAGCAAACGCTTGCCAATTTGGTTGAGCCAAGAAGACGAGACCTCCGCATCCACTGGAAAAACCCCCACAATCGTCTCCCCTAGCGGCAAAAGATCGGGCTTGTCGCGAAACGGATATTCCTCAAAAAAGCGCAGCAGCTCCGGATGCCGCTTCGGATCTTCCAGTTGAGCCAGCATGAGCGAATAGGACTTGGCTTGTGCATGCCCGGGAAAAAACAGGTCAAGATACGAGACATCCCTGTTATCGCCCGATCCCGATCCCCTTCCCTTCTCTTCGTTCATTCGCTTCCGATCCAAGCGCTCCTGGCAGCATCTCGTCAGGATTCTCCTGATGTATTCCGGTGTCTGTGGCTTCAGCCATAGATCGCGTGCAAAAAGTCCAATCCCCTGCATCGCCCGCTCAAACGTCGCCTCTGATGTGGTCACCACAACGGTTGGACGATATTGATCCACCAGCAGCTTCAGCCGGTCCCACTGCCCGCGCCCGATCATGTCCAGTTCAATACAGAGCACTTCCGGTGTATGCGCTTCCATCATTTCGAAAACGTCTTCCATGGTCCCGGCACTATGTACCTTGTCATACGGAATGGCATAGCTGCTGACGAGCCATCCGATCCCGATTCGTTCGTTCTGGTCCCGATCCGCTATCAAAATGCTGGGCATAGGCTGGCCTCCTTTTTAAAGCTATCAGAAGAGTGGGACATCTTTCTCTATGAAACAAAGGTTGCCCATAAATGGACAACCTTTTCTCCTTCACGTTCTTACTTCTTAAGAGGATTTTCGATCATGGTTCCCATCACATGATCCAGCGGAATAAAGCCAATATCGCGGGAATCTGTGCTGTGATTCCGGTTATCTCCCATGACATAAACATGATCGGCTGGAACCGTGATCTTTCCGTCCGCTACATATTCCATCGTTTCTTTGATGTATGGTTCGTTCAATGCCTCACCGTTTCGATACACCTTGTTGTCTTTGAACTCTAGTACGTCGCCTGGTCTTCCGATGACCCGCTTGACATACATCGTGTGATCATCGCCTTGACCTGTGACCAGCGACACCAAGGGATGCCCCATGATATCGTCCATCAATGTACGGTCTCGCTCTACCCGACTGTCGATCACGACAATCTCGCCGTAATCTGGCAAATAAGAAAACGTGTGTGATAGTTTAGACACATATATGCGCTGTTCGTCTTGTAAGGTAGGGTCCATGGAATGCCCATCAACCTTGAACGGCTGAAATACAAAGATTCCGAGGACAAGAGCGAAAACGACAGCAAAGGTTATCGATCGAATCCATCCCAATACTTCTCTCATTTTCTTTTGGCACTCCTTCCTTTTACCATTCTCTCATTCATGCATCCAAACCATCATACCACATTATCCACGCAATCCCAAAAAATCAGCCAGAAGACGGATCAGGTGAGGCCGTACTCGCGCAGTTTCCGAAACAGCGTTGCCCGGCTTATGCCTAATAGCGCAGCTGCTTCTTCTTTTCGTCCGTTTCTATCCCGGATTTGTTGCATCGCGGCATCGATTGCTGCTCGTTCCAGTTCTTTCAGCGTAAGTCCTTGCTTTTGCCAGTCGAATGGCCCCTGACTTTCTTTAACGGAATGCGGGGGAGAATCACGCAGCAATCCCGTTCGAATGGGCAAGCTCGAAGGCTGAACCCAAGAGGTTGCTTCCATATTGACCGCGTACTCGATTACATTTTCCAGCTCTCGGACATTTCCTCTCCAGTCGTGATGAAACAGGACGTTTTGCGTCTCTTGGGAAAAGCCGTGCAACTTCTTCCCCACCCGATTCGCATGCGCCAAAAGGATATCGTTCGCCAAAGGCAGTATATCCTCTCTACGTTCTCGTAGCGAGGGCAAGTGGATGGGAATCACATGCAATCGATAGTACAGGTCCAACCGAAACACCCCCGCGTCTACCCGCTCCTGCAAATCCAGATGGGTCGCTGCAACGATCCTTGCTGCTAAAGGTATGGCCTTGCCGTTACCTCCAATTCGGTACAGTTCCTTTTCTTGCAACACGCGCAGCAGCTTGCTCTGTAAATGCATAGGCATATCCCCGATTTCATCGAGGAACAGTGTGCCTTTTCCTGCGACCTCAAACAACCCCGGTTTTCCACCTTTTCGCGCTCCTGTGAATGAGCCTTCCTCGTAACCGAACAACTCGCTTTCCATCAAATGCTCAGGAATTGCGGCGCAATTAATCGAAAGGAACGGCTCGTCACGGCGCGGGCTTGACTGATGAATGGCTCTGGCAAAAAGCTCCTTTCCGGTTCCACTTTCCCCTTGGAGCAGGACAGTCGAATCACTGGCTGCCACACGTCTTGCTACTTCCTTCGCCTGTACAATCGCAGGACTGTTTCCACCAATCACCCGAAAAGGATCGGGCTCCGAGTACCCACTCACTTGCCTTGCGATTTGCACGACTTCCTGTACATCATCAAGCGTAATCACCCATTCTTTGACCGTTCCTGCCTGTAGAATGGGCTTAATGGCAAACAAAAATGTCTTGTCTTCCTGCCCGATGGACAAAACGATCTGCTTTGGCGCAGACTGCGCGGTATCTGCACAGCGAATAGCATCTATCCATTCTGCCGTTTGACTGTCGTCGTGATCGAGCTGCAAATACTGACGGGCACGCTGGTTCGCCTGAATGATCCGATTGTCTTGATCGACGAGAAACATGGCTTTGTCCATTTCATCCATGACGACACGTAGCTTTTCTACCGTATGCAACTGTTCGACGTACAAGTAGTGCTCTTTTAGCTTAATGGCGATCAGCTCGGCCATTTTTTGCAGATAGGTCAATATCGCATCTACATCCGCAAACAACCGCTCGCGCTGCTCCTCATCGAAAGCGAGCAGGCCGATCACACCTATATTTTCATTGTCTAATTGAATCGGGCAACAAATCTCTCCCGTCTCCGTGCAATTTCCATAATGCATACAAGGACGGCACCGCTCATCCTGCCCCGGATGCATGATCACAACAGGATGCCCAGCGAGCAATGACTCCCGGTATATATGATCCTCTCCTGCCATCGTCCGCAAAACGCCAGCCTCAGTCTTTCCCGTTCCTGCGATCCGCAAAAACTGACTGTCCGCAATCTCTACCTCTACGCGCAGAACGGATGCAACTGCTGAAGCAATCTGTTGTACACTTTCTTGAATTTCTCGCAAGGGCATTTGGCTCCCCCTCCCGTCAATCTCTTGCCTTCATTATAGCGCATCACAAGGAGAAGCCTGCCCTTATGCATTTTTTACCGGCAAAAATCGCAAATCGTCTCCACCAAGATGGCACTCATGTCTACCAAGCTATCTACCTCTACATATTCGACTGCCGAATGCAGACCGGCTCCCACTGGTCCAAACAAGACAGTAGGAATTCCTGCCTCCTGCAATAATGCCGCATCCGTCCACCCCGAGAATCCGCATACTTCGGGTGTTTTTCCCATCACACTCTTACACGCGGCCTGAAGAGCTATATAAACAGGTTCATCCAGCGCAACTTCAAACGGCTCCCGCAAAAATGACAGCTCGGCACTTGCTTGGAACGTCTCATCTTCAGCGCGCAGCTTCTGTAGTAATGCTTCTATTTCATTTGCCACGTCTGCCTCTGTCTCGCCCGGCAACGTCCTTCTCTCCCAGTCGATGCGGCAATAGTCTGGGTAGGTGGACAGCTCCGTCCCGCCCTGAATGAGTGAAGCATGGACAGATGCCGCACCGAGTATCGGATGAGCCGCACCTTGAGCCAATCTGTCTGAGAGACGCTCCAGCTCTTGCAGGACCCTGCCCGCCCGAACGATTGCATCAATCCCTTCTGCTGGACGACTTCCGTGGGCTGCCTTGCCCAGCACCTCACATTTGACCCAGGCAAATCCTCTGTGAACGACGCCAATCGCCAGATCGGAAGGCTCACAGCATATCGCCGCATCTGCTTTGTAAGCCTTTACCAACTCCTCCGTGCCGATGCTTTTATATTCCTCGTCAGCGACAAAAGTCAAAATGACATCTCCTGCCAACGGAACCTTTGCTTGTGCGATCGCCTCTACTGCGGCGATCATGGCCCCCAGACTGCCCTTCATGTCCTGACTGCCTCTGCCGTAAATTTTGTTGTCCGCAAGGGTTGGCTCAAACGGCGGAATCTCCATGCGCTTGGCGCTTACCGTATCCATATGTCCATTGAGCATCAAGGATTTGCCGCCGCCTGTTCCCCGTAGAATCCCGACGACATTGACCGCTGTGTCGTTAATAGGCGTAACATGAACCTCCAGTCCTGCCGCCTGTAAACGATCTCGAATAAAAGCAGCAATCTCTTTTTCACCTGGCCCATCGTCATCGAGGTATGGATTTACGGAGTCGATACGGATTAAGTTCTGCACCAATGAAATCAGTTCGTCTCGATTGATCGTCACGTTCATTTTGTCATATCCCCCTCTTCTCGGCATGCGCCTTCCCAGATGATGCGTCTGTAGATATTCCGATCCGTGTCACCTTCCGTACTAAAGCACAGAACAACCGAATTTTCATTCAGGCCGAGCTGTTCACGCTGTTGACGATACATTGGCTTGCTCATCAAGGCAGCGAGAAGCCCTGCCCCGACTGCTCCACTTTCCCCGCTCACAATGGAAGGGTCATCTCCAGTCGGTGACGCAAGTATACGCATGCCGTTTGCCGCCACGTAATCAGCACAGCTGACGAAGAAGTCTGCATGCTCCCGCAAGATCTCCCATGCCATCGGATTCGGCTCGCCGCACGCTAGACCTGCCATGATGGTCCCAAGCTCTCCCGTGGCTACATGTGGTTGTCCGTCGTTCTCTTCTGCTGAGAGGACCATGCAATTGGCGCTATGCGGCTCGACGATCACGGTCGTTAGGTCTTTGTTTGCTTGCGCTGCAACAAAATGCCCCAAGACTGCGGCGGCCATGGAACCGACACCTGCCTGCAAGAATAGATGCGTCGGCTGTTTGGCGTCGGTGAGGGCTGAGAGTTGTTCCATGGCCTCGGCTGCCATCGTCGTATAGCCCTGCATGATCCACGTGGGAATGGTCGTGTAGCCTTCCCATGCCGTATCTTGAATCACTTGCCAACCACGTTCTTTGGCCATTTGTTCGGAAAGACGCACGGCTTCATCGTAGTTTCCATTGATGACGTGGGCTTGTGCGCCGGCCTCTCGTATCGCATCTACTCGTTGCTGGGCGGAGCCTTTGGGCAAATAAACGACAGCATGCTGTCCGAGCGCCTTCGCAGCCCATGCAACTGCCCGTCCGTGATTGCCATCTGTCGCTGTCACGAAGGTGACTTCTCCGATTCGCTCTCTCATCTCTTGGGAGCACAATGCTTCAAAGGTCATCTCTTCTGTCGATTTCCCCAGCTTCTCGCACAAGAAACGAGCCATCGCGTAAGAAGCTCCCAAAACCTTGAAGGCATTGAGGTCAAATCGCTTGGATTCATCTTTTACAAGGACCTGTCCTACTCCCAACTCACGTGCCAGTGCAGGCAATGTAACGAGGGGAGTCGGCTCGTAGCTTGCGAGGGATTGGTGAAAAGCTTTGGCAAAACGGGTTTCTTTTGCGGTCAAATAGATAGGAATGCGAGAACTCCCGCTAATTTTTCTCTGATTTTTCACAACGTAGATTGGTGGTCGTTTATCCATCGATGGTTCCTCCTCGGGTGGTTTCATCACTTTGATAAAGCAAGGATCGTGCCAACGATGTGAAGCTTGGATGGCTTATTATTTCGGTGGTAATCGTATCATAATGAGATTAAATAGTATCATTTTGATACTTTACGTCTTAATTTGAGATGCGCTATTCCAGCTGCAGTGGTGGGAGGAAACAGGAGAAAACGCTCCAGCTTCTTGGGTCACCTGCTAGGGGGATTGACTGCACGGCTCCATGGAAAAAGCAAAACCGCGTCCAAAGTAGAACCTCAAGGATGCTCTCAGAGGTGGACGCTTAAAGGCGTGTTTCGCTTTTTCCATTGCGCCTCGGTTGGTGCCCCAAAGATCTTCGCTTATTTCTCCTGTTTCCTTGCGAGCAGCTGCTTTTCTGATAGGCTTTGAAAGATTGAGTACAAACAATTAGCCACGCCAGAGAAGAATATTTCCAGTCCTAGCGACTTTCGAAGTCCAGCCCAGCTGCGCAGGGATTTGCGGGCCAAAGAAACGCAACGTGCCCATGCGACGAAGCGGCTACCACTTTTGCGTTTCCCCGCAAATCGCTGCGGAGCGGACAGTCTATACTTCCTAGCAGGACGTAGCCCGGAGCGTAGACTGGAAATATTCTTCTCTCCACTGCGGCCACTTATGAAATCTGCGCTCCAACTGCTGTGGTGGGAGGAAACAGGAGAAAACGCTCCAGCTTCTTGGGTCACCTGCTAGGGGGATTGACTGCACGGCTCCATGGAAAAAGCGAAACCGCGTCCAAAGTAGAAGCTCAAGGATGCTTCTCAGAGGTGGACGCTTAAAGGCGTGTTTCGCTTTTTCCATTGCGCCTCGGTTGGTGCCCCAAAGATCTTCGCTTATTTCTCCTGTTTCCTTGCGAGCGGATGGAGTTTCAAGTGGCTTTTAAAGATTGAGAATGATCGACAAGCCACGCCAGAGAAGAATATTTCCAGCCCTAGCGACTTTCGAAGTCCAGCCCAGCTGCGCAGGGATCTGCGGGCCAAAGAAACGCAACGTGCCCATGCGACGAAGCGGCTACCACTTTTGCGTTTCCCCGCAAATCGCTGCGCAGCGGACAGTCTATACTTCCTAGCAGGACGTAGCCCGGAGCGTAGACTGGAAATATTCTTTTCTCCACTGCGGCCCCGTTGAAAAAAATAACCACCTGCATAACTCTCACAGGTGGCATCTTTGGCGCTAGAAGAACTCTATGCGTTTCTCTCTTCCTCCTCAGCAGAAGGCCATCCACCCCATAAGTGGTTCAAATGCCCGTCTGGATCACGAAAACTAAAGCTATATCCTCCTCCTCGCTTATACGTCATTTCACTTACTTCGATTCCTTTGCTTTTCAGCTCCTCATAAACCTCATGGATTTGGTCTACCTGCAAGGAGATGATTGGCTGGGCTTGTCCTGCCATATCGGTAAAGTCCAATCGCGGAACTTCAGGGCAACGAATGAGCCCGAGACCTACTCCGCCTACGTTCAACCAAGCCTCATTGTCTCCAGGTGAAAATTCGAAACTAAACGGTATGCCGAGCACATCGCGGTACCACTTTATGGATACCTCCAAGTTTTTGACAGGCAGCTGTACAACCGCAAAATTACGTACATGAATACTCATTTGTGTTCGCTCCTTTATTTCAAATATGTAGTTTCACCCTCATGAACGAAAGAAAAGAACAAAAAGAAACGGGTACCTCTACCATTTCTGAAAAAAATGCAGCAAATGCCCATCCGGGTCACGAACAGCAAAGAAAAGGCGATCGCCTGCCACCGAGACCTTTTCCACACTCACGCCCTGTTCAGCGAGACGCAGGTACGTTTCACAAATCGCATAGGCATCCCCCGCGCGAAAAGCAGCCAAAAATTGCTCGAACCCTTCCTTTGATACAAACCCAGACGAATCACGACGGCCAGCTTTGTCGATTCTCTTTTGGCTGGACTGGCTGTCATCCTGTCTGGATTGCTCAGCCAGCATGAACAAGCGCTGACGAGCTCTCTTCACACCTTCCTTCACAGCCCCTACTGTCGTATGCAGCAATGTGGCTGTTTCCTGCGCCGTAAATGAAAAAATGTCCATCATGAGAATTAACACCATTTGTCTGGCATTTAGACGATCAGCCAGTTGCTCAAACACCTCTCTCTGCACAAACGCATCGGATACAGTGGACTGATGCAGATGTATCGCTTCATCAAACAGGGCGGGAAGCTCATTCGCCTTTACTTTCCGGCAATGGTCGATCCAAGCATTCGTGGCAATTTGCCTTAAAAATGCCTTGGTCAGTTCTCTGTCTGGAGCCTTCTGCAAGAAACGATACACCTTCGTCAATGTTTCTTGCAGAAGGTCCTGCGCATCCCAGTCGTTTTTTGCGAGGGATAAGCAGTGTTTTTTGATATCCGCAAGAAAAGGTTTGACACGCATAAAGGAAGCCTCATCCTGATCCTGCCCCATACTATCCCCCCAAAACTTTTCCGACTATTCATACTCATTTTCAAAAAAATACAGAACGCTGTCAAACATAGACCATGTAAAAATAAGAAAACGACCATCCTGAACGGATTTTCCCCGCTCAGAACAGTCGCTACTTTATTTCTTGCCAATTAGCACAACCAAGTCAATCGTCATGTCCACTCCTGCCAAGTCAGACACCCGCTCCAACTGCTCAGGTGCCGCGCCCCATGCTAACGGAGTCATCTGGAGCAGAGAAGAAAGACTCTCTTCATCCAGTCGGAACTGATACTGAACCCGCTCCTTGCCGATTAGCTCAAAGCTGGCTTTGAAGTGCTCGATCGTTCGATGATTCGCATATTGTGTTTTTGGTGTCTCTTGATACAAGACTTCTCGTAGCTCTCGCAAATAGTTGGCTTCGGGAATGACTTTGATCATTCGTCCATCATCAGCCAGGAGTCTATGAAACTCATCCGTATTGGATGGAGATAACAGATTGAGAATGTATGAAAACTGTCTGTCGGCAAACGGCGCCTTCGTTAAATCGCCAACGCACCAAACGACTTCAGGATCGCTCTTCGCCGCGAGCATAACTCCCTCTTTGGCAAGATCGACACCCACTCCGACAAATGGGACTTCACTTGTTTGCATTACTCTCTGTCGAACCTGCGTCAAATGATAGCCTTCGCCACATCCTGCATCCAGTACGTACATTTGGCTTTCCTTGTGTTCTGTCGTATGCAGGATGACCTCGCTCAACACGTCATACAATGGATCAAAAAAACCTTGCTCCCCTACCGCCCTTCTCGCTGCGAACATTTGCTTGTCATACTTTGTTTTGTAGGTTCGCGCAGCCAAGTGTACGTAGCCGTGCTTGGATAAATCAAAGCAGTGATGATTGTTGCATACCAAGCTGGTTGCAGGTACGTTGCGCATAGCCGCCTGGCAAATTGGACAACGAAAAATCCCAGCATGCTGGGAGATAGCTGTAGAAAACAAAAAAAGCACCCCATTCATTCGTATTTCGGTGAATGAAAAAAGGCACAGTCAAATAAACCCCAAGCATTTTCAAAAAAATGCGGGATTACGTTGATCTGTACCTCACATTACCGATAACGAATGAACTGGATGATCATGGTCTGTAACACTCCTGCTTTTTAATAAAGTAGGTATCACGATGGACACCCAAGTACGATTATAGCACATTTCAGCAAATACAGGCACCTTACACTACGGGAACGGGAGTCTCAGGGGGCAGGTACGCAGTCTATGTCTCGCTTTTGCGTCCTGCCCATCCCCCGCTCCTTACAGATATTTTTGCGTTTACTCCAGCAGCATGACCTCATCATATTTCATCATGATGCTTCCTTCCTTGTACTCCCCTACTTTTGGCACATTCATCAGACCCTTTACGTTTTGGAGAAGCGCCCGCACGATGTTCACGCCACATTCGTGAGCATGCGGATACCCGCCGCCAAAACGGGGATTGATCTCCGACACAACGTACTGATCTCCCACCAAAAAACAATCGATGTCAATTGGCCCACGCGGCTCTAGGACACGAATGAGTTCCTTTGCCAGTGATAGCAAACGCGGATCTTTTACCGCGAGGGAGCGATCCGTCTCCCCTGCCCTCATTCGCAGCTTTTTGCGGGCGAAAAGTGTCACCAGCTCCCCCGAGATCAGATCCACATAGGCATCCACTCCGTACTCCTCTGCCTGTAAGAACGGTTGAATGACGACATCTTCCGTTTTTTCCATGAGCACGGACCATTCTTGCTCATTCTCCACACGTGTGATGCCTAAACTCGCACTTCCATACCGCGGCTTGACGATCAATGGATACGTAATCTGCCCTGCCAAAAGCGCTACTTGTACCTCGTCCATTTTTGTAAAAGTGGGAATGGCGGGAAACTGGTACGCGGACAAAAAATCATGCGTTGCCATCTTATCCAAGCACATCTCGATTATATCTCGACTGGACACGATCACCTCGATGCCCTGCATGTAGAAACGATCTGCATGCGCAGCCAACAAAGTCAGCTCAGGGTCTATTAAAGAAAGGATTGCCTTAATCTCGTACCGTTGGCAAATGCGCAGCAGGGCATCGAGATACCCAGGATCATCGATACGCGGCACCTGCTCGTGATGATGGGCAGCGCACAGGGCCGGGGCCGTCGGATCGCAGTCGACGGCTATGATTTTGCCAGTGTCACCCCATTCGCGCACAAAATAGTGGAGCAGCTTGACTCGTCTGCCTACACTGGTCACAAGTACGTTCATTCAGTTCACGACCCCCTGCTTGTCAACGTGAAAACGATAAACGGAATCGGGAATGAATTGTTGGAGAGTCTCTTTTCCTCTGACAATGATCGCTTCATTTCCGTCGATGGCGAGAACCGGCGGCCTCTCCCGAATAAATGGTGGATTAAAGACGAGCGTATACGCTCCCACGTGTCCAAAGACAAAATAATCCCCGATATCAGGCAGTGGCCCCGTGTAGCCTTGAAGCAAATAATCTTTTTCCATGCACGTATACCCGACGACATGATAGCTCGCTTCAGGAACGGGCTTGCGGTTGCACACATGTCGGGCTGGCAAAGAGTGCGCGTGCATCGTTGGCTTGACATTGTGAATGCTTCCATCTACGAGAACAAACCGCTCTCCTCTGTTTTCTTTTACATCGATGACTTGGCAAACGAAATCAAGGGCATCTGCCACGAGTGAAATACCTGGCTCCAGAATCAGCAGCGGTGCATAATCCAGCTCTGCCAGCTCCTCCTTCACAACAGACGTAATCGCTTCGGCGTACTCCTCAAAGGTTGGTGCAGCCGTCATCCCGAACGAGGTTGGGAGCTCGCCATAGAATCCGCCTCCAATATCGATAAAAGCAAGCCGCTCGCCCAGAAGCTGCTTCCCTAAACGGCATAGATGGCGCGTAATTTGGCGATATACACCCACACTGCGATTGGTGGAAAAGTGTCCATGCAACCCGACTACATGCACATTTGGGGCGACAGCCAACAGGCTCAGGGCTTTTTCCAAATTGCCGTTTTCGACGCAAAAGCCAAATCGGCTGACCTCGTACCCATTTTGCAGAGGACTCACTCCACCCCTGGCCAAATCCACATTAATCCGCAGCCCAATCCGAAACGTCTGCTCGGGATACTCCTTGGCATAGGTCACCACCCAAGGTATTTCCGAGAAAGAATCCAGATTGATCAGGCTCCCCTGCTCCAAGGCCAGGTGAATGTCCGCTTCCGTTTTAAGCGGGCCGTTAAAAATGATGGACGCAGGATCAACACCGAGCTTCCGTGCCAATTCGTACTCCAGTCGAGAAACGACTTCTGCATGCGCCCCTAACTGATGCAGCTTTTGGCATAAAAACGGCAAATAATTGGTCTTATACGAATACGCGACGACTACATGCTCATAACGTCGAGTAAAAGCCCGTTGAAAACGACGATAGTTCTCGGAGAGCTTCACTGTGTCCAACACGTAAAAAGAAGAAGAGCATAGACTGCGCCATTTTTCTAACTGTTCATAACTATACATGGCGCACCCCCTGTTTCTGGTTCAGGAGGCAGTTCGTAATAACACCGATGACTCGCTCCTGCTGTTCAGCGGTCAAGCTGGAACCGGACGGCAAGCAAACACCTTGGGCAAATAGCCGATCTGAGATACTCTCATCAGGTTGGTGCGGATAGTATTGGCACTGCGCGAACAACGGTTGCAGATGCATCGGCTTCCACACGGGACGGGCTTCGATATTTTCTTTGCCCAGCGCATCAATCAGTTGTGCAGCAGAGAGTGTAGTGTCCGCTGGATTCAGTGTCATCACCGTCAGCCATCGCGTGGATCGCCCTGTTTTCGGCTCTGGCATGAACGAAATACCAGGCAATTGTCCGAGGGCTTGTTCATAACGCTTGTAAATCCCTCGCCTTGCCTCGATTCGCTCCTCCAAGACGCGCAGCTGCCCCCGGCCAATTGCCGCCAGTACGTTGCTCAACCGATAGTTGTAGCCCAGCTCTTCATGCTGGTAATGCCTGGCTGGCTCCTTCGCCTGCGTCGACCAGAAGCGCGCCTTTTCGATCGCCTCCACGTCATCGGAGACAAGCATTCCACCACCTGAGGTCGTCATGATTTTATTGCCATTAAATGAAAAGGTCCCAACATGACCAAAGGCACCGCTCATTCTCCCCTTGTATACAGCCCCTAACGATTCTGCTGCATCTTCAACCACTCGCACCCCATACTGCTCACAAAGCGCTATCAATGGCCCCATATCTGCGCTCTGCCCATATAAATTAACGATGACGACCGCCTTGGGCAACTTGTCCGCTGCTGCCGCTTCCCGCAGGGCTCGCTCTAATGCCTGCGGCGACATATTCCAAGACTCTTCCTCGGAATCAATAAATACCGGAGTTGCTCCCTGGTACAGAATCGGATTGGCACTGGCGACGAAGGTGAGGCTGGAACAGAACACCGTATCACCCGGAGCAACACCTGCTAGCTTCAGCCCGAGATGGATCGCAGCCGTACCAGAGGATACAGCCAAGGCAGCTTTTACGCCCACATACTGGGCAATCTCTCGCTCAAAAGCATCGACGTGTTCCCCCAACGGTGCGATCCAATTGGAGGCAAAGGCGTTTGCCACCAAGTCCCGCTCATCCTCTCCCATATGTGGTGGTGATAAAAAGATCCGCTGCTGCGCACTCAATTCGACGCCCCCCCATTGCGATAGGCAGGAAAAAACTCGCCAGCCTGATCGACCTGTAATTTTTGGCACAAAGCCAAATACACTTCCTCATCGTGAACTTTCTTGCCCATCCAGTAAGGAAAATGATTGCCATTTGCAAACGAGGACTTGAAACGGAACAAGCCATCTCCATCCAGATTTCCTCCTCCGAGAAGAAGCAGCTGTGCTCCATCCAGCTTTGCCTGTTGGATCATGGCGTCGAAGAGGAGGTGATTGACGCCAAGCGCCATGTCTTCCGTATGGGATGCCCCTAGCCGATAATGGGCGAATTGATTTCCACTGAGCAAAAGCACGCCCGCCACCGGCCGATCCTCATGCATGGCAAGCAGGAGCCGCGGCTTGCACAACACTGTTTTTTTCATGAGTCCCCCAAAAAATTCCGGTGCATAGTAGTAGTGCGCCGCGGCTTGATTGCGGTCCATCGTCTCCCGATGCAGCTGGATAAAAGAAGGAAGCCAATCGGTTCCGCCCAACGTAACCCGGACGTCGTTTGCCGCGGCCTTCCTCATATTTCGTCCGACGTTTTGCGTATAGTGGGCACGAATGTAGGCAAGTGTGGGGCGCAAATCGACCGCTGTTACCATCCTCACCAGATCCAGTCGCATTTGACTCGCGAACAGCTCCGCATTTCCCAGCAACGGATGAAAGCGAACCGTTTCCGTCAGGTAGTTTTTGTACCGACAGTAGACGTGGAATTGCTCCTGGAACAATCGAGCAGCCGTCTGTCCCCCCACGACGAATGGCCCTCCGTATCCAATCGAAACCAAATCAGCATAACCAGGTACCACCCCATCCAGACGTCTGACCAAATACGGGTAGAAAACCTCGTTCTCCCCACTTTTGAAAAAAACAGCTTCTGGCGTGCCCTGCTCCATTTTGGCGTACAGCTGTACGTATTCTTTCGTGTAGGACACGTCCAAATGTAAAAAACGTCGCAAATATTCGGTCCAATCATCCTGTTCCGACAGTACGATCAGGCTCACCTGCTTCCCTCCCAGCGCGCTCTGTGTTTCCACTCCCTCTGAAGTCTTCTACCGTGACGCTGCCCTGCTGATTTACGCCTGTCGATTGAAAAACGCGCTTGATTGTCAGACCGATAATCCGCATATCCAGAAAAAAGCTGCCATTTTCTACATACCAGACGTCCAGCTCGAACTTTTGCTCCCAGTCAATCGCATTTCTCCCATTGACCTGCGCCCAACCTGTAATCCCCGGCTTCACGTCGTGTCGCTTCAACTGCCGTGGCGTGTATAAGGGCAGGTACTCCATCAGCAGTGGTCTCGGCCCTACGAGGCTCATTTCACCACGAAGCACATTCCATAATTGCGGCAGTTCATCCAAGCTATACTTGCGCAAAAGCGTTCCGAATGATCCTAGCCGCTGCTCGTCAGAAAGAAGCTCTCCACTCTCGTCACGTTCATCGGTCATCGTACGAAATTTATAGATGAAAAATGGTTTTCCGTGCAGACCTGGTCGCTCTTGTACAAACAAAATCGGAGACCCCAGCTTCCAGCGAATGAGCAGACTCACTAGCAAAATCAGTGGGGACAGAATGACGAGCGTCAGGAAGGAAACGCAACGATCAAACAAGGACTTCATGCCGCACCTCCTGTTGACTCCACTTCGCTGCCGCTTCCTCCATGCTGAGGCTTTGCATGCCGTACCTCTTGCGCAACATGGAGTAATGCTGGAGTATTTCCTCCAAAAAGGACAGATTCTCTTCGATGTGATCCCCAAAATTCTCCGGATGCCACCACAGATGGTACAAGCGATTGTGCTTTGCCGTATGAGTCAGGTCGCATTTGATTCTCTTCATGCGCCATTTTTCCAACCTCTCAAGCCGCGGATGATATGGGCGTAAAAACCGGCTGGATGGAACATCGACCAATCCCTCTGGACTGCGCTTCAATGATTCATAGTTGTTATGGCCGGAGAGATTCACATACGCATCCATCAGTCGCATGGCTCGTTTGAACAATGTCTCTTCAGCAGTACCTTTTGTGTGATACATCCAAGACCGCTCGTTGCCGCGATAGGAGCGAAACCCCCTTTTTTTGCACAACGATAAATAGGCTGGCTGCACCTGATTTCGCGGAAAAACGATGCTGGAAGGTGCGTATCCTTTTTTGCGGGTCACTTTTTGAAAAGAATCTAGGTCAGCAGCAAAAGCTTCGGGAGTCTGCCCCGGCTCTAGACAATAGTAGTGGGAAAGGGTGTGGCTTCCGATGAATTGATGCGGGTAAGAGGAAATCAGCTTGATCAAGGAAGGAGCGAAGTGATACGGGTCGACCTGCTCATGCTCTCCGATCGCATCTGTGTCTAAATAAGGGTAGGGTGACAGCTTCCCATCGGAATACGCCGGGAGATGCCGTGGGATAACGCCTGCCAGCTCCTTGCGCGTCTCGCAAAACAAAAAACCGACAGTAGCCCAGGTGACATGCATTTCATACTTGGCAAACAGCTCCAAAAGTGCGGGGATCACTTGACGAACGCCTAACAAATTTTGCTCATAGGACTGAATGGTTCTCTTGTCTCGGACGCCCCAGTAAAGTTCAAAATCTAGGGAAATGACGAATGCTCCCGTCTTGTCCAATCTTCTCCGCTGCCTCCTTTCTCTTGCTCTCTTTCTTCTCGCACCTGACCAGTCAGTTTGGCAAATAACGCCGCCTGCTTCGCAAGGACCTTTCGCTCATCGAAGTGTTCAAGCGCGATGCTGCGGCTATTCTGCCCGAATGCTTCTCTGAGTCTGGAATCGACTACGAGCTTTTTTAAGGCTGCATACAAGGGACATACTTGTTTTGGTTCTACTAAAAATCCGTTGACACCGTCCCTGACTTCTTCCCGACATCCACGGATATTTGTGGCGACGATCGGTTTCGCCATCGCCATCGCCTCAATGATAGAACGAGGCAGCCCTTCGCGATGAGAGGGAAGAACAAATATATCGCTTGTGGCCATCAGCTCTGGGATGTCTGTGCGGAATCCGGCCAAAATGATTTGCGGATGCTGTCGGCAAAGCTCCACGAAGTCTTGACCTCGTTGATCGCGTTCACTGGAAGACACGTCCCCCACCAATAAGAGGCGCAGACGCGGAAATTCACCCGCCAGCTTGCGAAAGGCTTCCAACAGCTCAAAAATTCCTTTCTCCGAAACCATGCGTCCTACATAGGTCATCACCACATGATCATCACGCAGCCCCAGTGAGGCCTTGATAGACTGGACCTGTTCTCTCGTTACGAGTCGCGGGTGAAAGCGCTCTGTGAGATCAACGCCGTTGCCAATGTGCATAATCCGCTCCGCCTGAGAGGAGAAGCCATCCTTCACGCTCAACTCGTAATCCTCTCGACTCTGAAGTAAAAGATAATCAGTCATATGCCGGGCAAACCATTTTTCCAGCGTGTAGTACATCTGATAGGTCCTTTTGCTCATTCCTTCATGAAAGAAATAGCCATGCGCTGTGTAAATGACATGCGGCACTCCTGCCAACCTTGCTGCTACGCGTCCGAGAACAGCCGCAATCGGTGTATGGACATGCACGATTTCATACTTCTCCCTTTTCATCAGCCGATACAATGCCCCAATTGTGACCAAATTGGAAATCGGGTCGATCTTTCGCTTAATGGGGATACTTCTGAGCGTTAATCCCTTTGCAGTCAGTACATCAAAGCGCCCCGTATCCGAACACGCGGTATGCACCTCGTAGCCTTCACCCATCAGCTTTTCAATCAAGGGAAACAGCAAGCTTTCTACAGAGCGGTCAATTGCGCATACTTGCAAGATTTTTTTCAAGCAGATCACCGCCATTTTTGATCTGACGCGTATTGATTTCGGCTGTCACGAAATACAGCGCGAGCATGATCCAGAAAAACGTTTCGCGAATTCCGTTATGAGTGAGTCCGTACAAAATTTGGAAGACAAGTGGATACCAAGCAACCAATCGATGCCCACGGACCGCCCCATACATCACGAGAATGAACAGCACCGTGCCCATTACACCGTAGGAGAAGAACAGATTGGCTAAGGTAGAATGGAGTTCCAATGAAATGCTGCTGTTAAATCGCTCGTACATCCCTTCCCCTGCTCCAAACAAAATGTACTCCGGATGGTTGGCAATCCGGTCATAGCCCCGCGCTGCCAAATTGTCATCCGAATCTTCCCCGAGTGATACCATCCGTTCTTCGATTTGTGTGTAAATAGATGCGTCGCTCAGTACGTTTTCGTTGGTGTACAAATAGATGAAGAAGACAGTGAAGGACGAGACGAGCACACAAAGCAGATTCATCCAAAACAGGCCCGTTCGTTCTTTGATGGAGAGGAGCAAAAAAGCGAGGTACATCCCTGCGGCACTAATGATCGCTGCTTTCGACAAGGACGCTGCAATAATGCTAAACGCCGTGCCGATCGCAATAAAGAGGGGGATGGTCTTCACAGATACGAAGCGAGCACACAGCAGGCATATCCCCATGCACAAAAGCCCAAAATAGCCGAGCTGGTTTGGATTGTTGAAGAACAAGGATTGCCTGAACTCATCACTATCCGGTGACAGTCCTGACACGAGAATGAATGCCTGAACGAGCAAGGAAGCGGACGTAGCCAGGAAGACCCATTTGACGTACTCTTGAGGGCTGCGCCTGAACAAAATAACCAGGGCAAGCATTACGGCTCCGTTGTACAAATACCACTTGGTTGAGCTGAATACATCCATTTCCCCGCCGAGTGCAATCGTCCATATGCCATTCACCATCATAATGTCGTACAAAAACAGAAAGGTAAGGAAGAGAAAAAGTCCGAGTCTGCGGTTGACCCGACCCAGGCGAAACAAGAAGCTGTAGGCGATCAGGATGAGCATAATAAAATCGGCGATTTGCGGATTGCCACTAGGGAAGAAGTAGAAGGGCTTAAGTACCACATATAGCAAAAGAAGGACCTTGTCCGGTGAGAGCTTCTCCTTGACCATCATTTACCTGTGCGCCAGATGGTTGGTGAATTGCAGGATTCGCCGATAATCCTCCCACGTATCAACCTCTGCCCAAAACAATCCCGGTGGTATTTGTGCGACATACACATTCCTTTCGCCCAAAAAAGAATAGAGGACGTTTTCCCACCACAAATCATACTGCTTCTCCTGAATTAACCTTTGCAATCGACGCAAAAATATCGGCAGAAAGCTCTCTTGAAGTTTGGCAATTCCAACGTATTCGCCAGTTGTCTCTTCCAATGAAAGCTCCTTTCCATGGCGGAGCAACAGTCCGTTTTCATAGCCAAATTTATAATCTCCCTCATAGCGACGAACTGGATCTGCAAACATGACGGGACATGCAGTCTCTTGCAAAACGACTTCCAGTACCTTTGATTCAAAGTAAACGTCGGCGTTCAACAGCAAGCAGTCGCTTCCTTGCAAAAACGCGCGGGCGAACCAGAGGGACACCATACTATTCGTCCGATCATAAAAAGGATTGTGATAAAAACGAATCGATTCATCTCTGAGCAACTCGGTAATCACGTTGGCTTGATAGCCCACCACCAACGCGATCTCATCAATTCCGTGGCGCTTCAGTTCCGCTATCGTATTTTCAATGAGCGCATGGTTCCCGATATCCACTGTACACTTGGGAATGCCGTCAATTTGCTCGTTGATTCGTGACCCGAGACCTGCCGCCATGAGCAGTGCCTTCATCCGACTCCCCTCCTTCTTTCTGAGATGGCATGACGTATTTGATGTTCAGCTTCAGCTTGTACATCGATCTGGCCAGCCCGACGAACAGGTGGTAGAAGGTCCATAGGAGCAAAAATAGCATCTGACCGCTGAGTGCCCACAGAAATGCGGTAACCAGCACGCCCAACTGATAGCCTGTTTGGGTAAGAAAAAGGAAGACAAAAGCATCGATCCATTTGCTGCGCTTTCTCATGGAAACTGTTTCGTGAGAGATTTTCGCCTGGCTAAATACGAGATCGGAGCCATTGGTCGCCAAAATCTCTGCAAAAATCGTGAGCAGGATCAAATAGAGCAGCCACGGACCCAACATCGCGTGATAATTCGTGATGCCGTATATCACACCGAATGACACCAGGTAGAGTGCATAGTTGAGCCCGATGTCCAGCCATTCTCCTCCCTTGCTCTTCTGGTTGCGCATGCGGGCTACTTCCCCGTCGACGCAATCCGCCAAGTAGCACACCTGACAGAAGAAGCAGCCGAGCAGAAAGGATGCCGCCGTTCCGTACATAAATGCTGCTGCGCTAAGGAGTCCGGCGACAATCCCCCCGATTGTAATCGCGTTGGGGGATATTTGTGTTTTTCGGGTTAGCAATAAGCTCATGTAGATGGAGATGCGACGTGTGAAGTAGTACGACCAAAATTCCTCCCTGCTCCACGGCTTCTGCACCTGCACACGGCAATGGCGTGTCTCTTCACTATCCCAAAACATAGACGGATACAGCTCATCCTTCACGGTATGACACCTTCTTCATGACCTCGTCTTCGAAATCGAGACGGAATATTTTTCGGATAAAAACGGGATGTACCACGTGCGAAAGCCAAAATATTTGGATGCCCAATACGAAGCACAAAGATCTCGACAGATCAGGCTGAACGAAGTAGCAATGGCGGCCCCGATAATTCCATACAGCGGAATGAGACAAGCGTTTCCGATTATGTTTAGTGCAGCTGAACAGACAAGTATATTGCGGGCCGTCTTTTGATGCCCGGTCATCGTCAATAAGGGGATGACGCTGCCTGTGCAAAAATTGACAAACTGTCCCATGCACAGAATCACAAGGACGAGGCTCTCACTCGCAAACTCTTCGCCAAAAAAAGTGAGCAACGGAACGGCAAATATCGCTACTAGCAGATTAAGAGGAGCAGAGGTGAAGAAGATGAGCCGATTAGCGAACGCAATCATCTTTTTCAAGCCGTCCATATCCTTACGTGCGTACAGCTCAGAGAACTTGGGAGAGAGAATCGTATTGATGGAAATCAGCGCAAAGCCCGTCACCATTGCCAGACGAATGACCACACTGTATACACCGACGGTTTTTGCATCCGTAAAAATGCCCAGCATGATCATATCTGTCCATGTCATAATCAATTCCATCGACGCACTGAGATACATGGGCAGTGCGACTGCAATAATTTCCTTCATCCCAACGACAGGCTCTCCCGTAGCCGGCTGTACCCCGTTACGGAATCCTCGGCTGGTCGCATACCACTGCCCCATCCCATAGACGGCATTCAAGATAACAGCAGCCGCGAGCAATTGAATCAAGAGCATCGTGCTAGGTTCGAAAAAAGGTATCACGCTGATAAGAAACGCCAAGTGAAGAAAACGCATACCGACGATATCGACAGTGATCGAGATGACAACTCGATGAAGTGCCCGAAACGCAGATGCATACAGTCTGGCGAGTGACACAAACGGAAGCATCCACGCGACGACTCGCAATGCCTCTGCGGGCAGCTCCCCTGCAAATACGTAGGCGGACACCTGCTCCGAAAACACATGCAAAAGTACCCCGAGCACAATCGAAATCAGCGTCGTCCACAGCACTACCTTGTTGAATACTTCGGAAATTTGATAAAGCGAGCCTTTCGCGCGAAACTCCGAGAGAAAGCGGATCATGGCTGTATCCGTCCCCAATACGGCCAGCACCATTCCGATGTTCATCAGGGTGATCGTAAGCGAATAGATGCCCAGGCTCTTGGCTCCATACTCTCTGGCAATATAGAACTGCAAGAGATAGAGCAGCACGAAGCCAAGGAGCCGAAACAAAAACGTAAAGGCCGAGCCGCGAATCACTTCGTGAACATCGCGATCTTTATTGAGACGGCTCCATTGTCGTTGCCAAGCTAATTTGAGGGCATGCATGCCTACAAACGCCCCGCTTTCTGCTATGCGTTGTACCCATATCCGTAGTAGCCTTCTCTCTTCCCTACCTTTTTGTTGTTGAGAACAACACCGAGCAGATTGGCTCCTGCCGCTTTTAACTGCTCTACTGCTTTGACAGCAGAATCCCGCTTCGTCTTGCTTGCATCCACCACCATGACACAGCCGTCCATTTCCCTTGCCAGCACCATGGCGTCGCTTACGATTAATGGCGGGCTGTCGACAATCACAAAATCAAAGTTGTGGCGCAGGTATGCCATCAATTCCAAAAGCCGTGGCGTCCCGAGCATTTCCGCTGGATTATGTTGGATCGGCCCTGCCGTAATGATCGACAGTTCTGATACGCCAGATGGTTGAATAATATCGGTAATCTGGCACATATCGGAAAAGTAAGAACTGATCCCGTACAGATTCGGCATATCAAAGGTGAAATGCACCCGCGGATTGCGCAAGTCAAAATCAAGCAGCACCGTTTTTTTATGATCCTTTGCCATCATCAAGGACAGGTTGGCAGCGGTGATCGTTTTTCCCTCAGAAGCCCCTGGACTGGTGACTAAAATCGTTTGCATCAGCTTGTCGCCCATGGAAAACTGAATGTTTAAGCGAAGGGTACGGTAGCCCTCGACCAGCGGTGACAGCGGCTCCCAATGGGCGATCAGCTTTTGATAACGATCATCAGGCTTCTGCCTTCTCATACTCATTCCTCACTTCCTCCACCTTTGGCTGGCGAAATGCCTTCCGCGTTTTTTTGTCGATCACCGCAATGGTTGCCAGTACAGGTAAGCCTAAATACTCCTCCACTTCTTTTTCCGATTGAAGTCGGGTATCCATCTGCACAAGCAAGAAGACGACGACCACAGAGGTTGCCAACCCGAGGACAAAGGCGATCACCGAATTGAGAATCGGTTTTGGGCTCACTGGGATTGCCGCCGGATTGTTTCGCGCTTCCGCCAAAATATGCACGTTGTTCATGCTGAGCATTTTGACGACTTCTTCCTGAAAGGTCGTCGCGATTGTATTGGCGATGAGCACTGCTCTGCCCTGATCCGGATCTTCCACCGTAATGGAAATGACCTGCGAGTCCTTGACTGGCTCCACCTTCGTCTGAAGCAGTAGATCCTCCATGGTGGTTCCAGCCCCGAGCACATCGAGCACGCGTTCCATCACCCGCGGACTTTCAATAATGACGCGATAGGTCTCAATCAATTTCAGATTGGAATCAATTTCTGCGACGGATAGCATGCTCTCTACGGTTGAATCCAGCGAGCGATTCACTAATATTTCCGTCTTTGCCTGATAAATCGGTGTCAGTAAATAGAAGCTCACGAGCGCTGTTCCGATGGTGCACAAAGAGGTAATCAAAAGGATCAGCTTCCATCGCTTCAACAACATCAGGAGTATTTCACGAAGATTAAGCTCCTCATTCATCCTGCTTCCCCCTTTGCCCCGCCATGCTGTCACTTCCTTCTTTCGGCAGTTGTACGGGAGGTTCGATTTGTTTTTGAAAAGTTGCAAGACTCTCGGTCAACCTCTCACGCTCTTGCGGGCTGACGATATAGTAGTAGATTCCATTGATCATTTGACCCTTTCCTTCCAAACGAATCGTCTCGACGGAGGTAACTGCCGTGCTGTAGCTTAGGGCAAGCTCTTTCATCACATCAAAGGTCATGTTTGTTTTCACGTATTTCTCCATCGTCGCTAGGACGTCGTTCAATCGGGTAGGCGACGCAAGGGTCACCCCTTTATCCAGCAATGCCTTGATGATTTCCTGCTGTCTTTCGTTACGTCCGAGGTCGCCTCTCGGATCTTCGTAGCGCATGCGAGCGTAGACCAAGGCTTGCTTCCCGTCTAACTGGATGGGACCGACTGGAAAGGTGTAATCCGCATAAGTAAAGGCCAGCTTGTTGTTGACTTCCACTCCTCCCAGCGCATCGATCACACCTGCGAATCCTTCCATATTCGCGGTCACTACGTAATCAATAGGAAATTGGAGGAACTGTTCGACGGTGTCTACTGCCTGCTGCACTCCGCCGAATGCGTATGCGTGATTGATCTTATCCTGAGTACCTTTGTGAGCCATAGCTGTTCGCGTATCACGCGGTATGCTGATGAGCAACGCTGATTTCGTTTTCGGGTTGACGGAGAGTACGAGGATGACATCCGAGCGCCCCTTGTCATTTTCTCGTTCATCAACGCCAAGAAGCAGCAGGGTGATCGGTTCTTTGGGCAAAATAGCGGAGTTCTCCACTTCAGCCGCAGGCGGTGTAGCTGCTCCTTGGGAATTCATGGTCGTTGATTGCCTCACTGATGCTGGTTCAGTCGCTACAGGCATCTCGATAGATTTCTGCGTGCGGACAGGGAGGTACATTTTGCTGGCCGTTTCTTTTAACGACAGATAGACGTACACACCATAACCACTCAAGCTGATGAGACAAATCAATCCTCCCCAGGCAAGCAGCCTCTTCCACTTTATCGTGGCAACCTTTTCCTTCCATTTGCCGACGCTCATCCGATCGCCACTGGATAAGGGACTGGCGTAGCCTCTTCCTTCACGTAAGAAGTGGATTGATAGCCAGGAACGATCCCTTGCAAAATCTCGATAATAGATTGTTTGTCCTCTATCGTCGCTCCCTTGTCTGCAATTTGCTCCAACCGGGCGATCCCTGCCAAGAGCTCATTCCAGGAAAAATCGAGCGGCTTCCCAATGAAAATGCGATTATGGCAAGTAGACGACAAGCCTTCTTCTGCCGTCAAAATTTCTTCGTACAGCTTCTCACCTGAACGAATTCCCGTGAATACAACCGGAATATCCTTCCCGGGCTCCAAGCCTGCCAAGCGAATCAGGTCGAGGGCCATATCGACAATTTTGACCGGTTTCCCCATATCGAGAATGAATATCTCCCCTCCCTGGGCAAGTGCTCCCGCCTGAATGACAAGCTGGGCAGCCTCAGGAATAGTCATAAAATATCTCTCCATATCTGGATGCGTAATGGTAATCGGTCCACCTGCCCGTATTTGATTGAGAAAAACCGGAACGACACTCCCCCTGCTCCCCAGGACATTTCCAAAACGAACTGCCGCAAACCGGGTAAGTCCGAAATGGTTGTAACCCTGGATCAGAAGCTCAGCGATCCTTTTCGTGGCACCCATTACACTGGTTGGATTCACTGCCTTGTCCGTCGAGATCAGGATGAAATGAGAGACGCTGGTTTCCAGTGCGCATTCCGCCACGTTTTTCGTACCCAGAATGTTATTCTTCAATGCCTCGCACGGGTTGCTCTCCATTAACGGCACATGCTTGTGGGCTGCCGCATGAAAAACAACAGCGGGACGATACTCATGCATAATCGAAGCAATCCTTTGTCTGTCACGAATATCTGCAATCAAGCTGACTGTCTCCTGCTCAGGAAACAAACGCGAGAGCTCCAGGCTCATTTCAAAAATGCCGTTCTCTTCGTTCCCCAAGAGAAGAAGTTTCCTTGGACCAAATCTAGCTATTTGTCTGCAAAGCTCGGACCCAATCGAGCCGCCCGCTCCTGTCACAAGTACGACTTGCTGCCGCAAGTACCCCGTAATCTCTTCCAGATTGACCTGAACAGGCTCCCTTCCCAATAAATCCTCCAACGCTACATCCCGAATCATGTTCATCGTGATTTTTCCGCTGATGATGTCTGCTACATGCGGCAAAATTTTGACGCTCGCTCTCGTCGTTTTGCAAATGTCGAAAATCTCCTTAATCGTCTGCTGAGATGCGGATGGCATGGCAATCACGATGTCTGATATGGAAAGTCGTTGCACGATGCGGGCGATGTCAGCCCGATTCCCTACAACTGGCAGGCCGTACACACGCAGATTTTGTTTGCTGGGCTCATCATCGATAAAGGCCACTGGACGCAGCTCCGACAAAGGAGAGGTTTTCATCTCTCTGGCTACGAGCACACCTGCGCTACCTGCCCCGATAATTAATGTCCGCCTGCGATCCTGGGTTCTTTTCTCCCGTTCTTCATACCACCACTTCCATACAAACCGGGAGCCTGTGATCCCGAGCAAGACAAAGGCTAGCGTCATGAGAAAGAGTGAGGTAGGAAATCGAATGGACCAGCCAAGCAGGTACGTCATTTTCAGTACCAGGTAGAGTGCCAAAACGGAAAAGCTCGTGGCTAAAATGATCGAGACCAGTTCACGTACACTGACATAGCGGAAAACAGGTCGATAGAGTTGAGCAAAATGCATGCCTGTCACGACAAACAGTACGTGGCCCATCATCAAATACACAGGTTGATATCCGCTTATCTCTGTGAAAGAAAAATCAAATCGAACCAGGCAGGCCAACCAGACAGCCAAGCTGATAATTCCTGCGTCCGATAAGCTTAACCAGAATCTTCTCTTCCGGTAGCTCATATTCATCCGCTCCAGGTGATCGTTATTCAAAAAATGGTCATCATAAACGCCACAGCCTAATTTCTGCCGGGCATGTTTCGCGATTGAGCACGCTTTTCACGTCTGCGATGACACCTTGCCCCTGATACAAGAGTCCGGCAAGCTCCTCCCATCCCAGGTGCAGATATCGCTCATGAGGTACGGCCAATACGATTCCGTGGGCGGGCTGCAGGTCTTCCCACTCTCGCAATTGAATGCCGTATTCCTCTCTCGTTCGTTCCGGACAAGCCAAATCATCCGTCACTTGGACCTCTACGCCGAACTCCTTCAGTTCCTGAATGATGTCGATGACCCGACTATTGCGAATATCCGACACGTTTTCTTTAAAGGTGATGCCCATGATCGTAATCCGGGAGCCTTGTATCGCAATATTTTGCCAGATCATTTGCTTCACGAGTGAGGTCGCGACGAACTTGCCCATTCCGTCATTGATCCGTCGTCCAGCCAGTATGACCTGCGGATGATAACCAACACTCTCCGCCTTGTATGTCAAATAGTACGGATCGACACCAATGCAATGACCACCGACGAGTCCTGGAGAGAAAGAGAGGAAATTCCATTTGGTCCGTGCTGCTTCGAGCACATCTGACGTTGAGATGCCCAAGCGGTCAAAAATAATCGAAAGCTCATTGATCAAGGCGATATTGATGTCACGTTGCGTGTTCTCAATCACCTTTGCAGCCTCAGCCACCTGAATCGAGGGAGCTTTGTGAATACCTGCCTCTACTATCAATCCGTACATCTCGGCAATCGTTTCGCACGTCTGGCGATCTTGCCCTGAAACGACCTTGACGATCTGGGACAATCTCCGTTCCCGATCCCCTGGATTAATTCGTTCAGGTGAGTAGCCGACAAAAAAATCAATCCCCGCGAGCTTCCCAGACGCTTGTTCCAATACAGGAATACAAATTTCTTCTGTCGCCCCTGGATAAACTGTCGATTCATAGACGACGATAGTCCCTGAAGTCAGATGCTGCCCAACGCTTTCAGACGCGAGAATGAGTGCCCGCATATCGGGCCGTTTCGCAGAATCGACAGGAGTGGGTACCGTGATAACGATAAAATCACACGCTGCGAGACTTGAAGGGTCATCCGTATACGTGATGTTGGCTCGCTTTAGCTCATCTGTCGACATCTCTCCTGTTTCGTCCATTCCGCTCTCTAGGCTGCGTATGCGTCTTTCGTCTATGTCAAAACCCACCACTGGAAACACCTGGCCAAAAGCAATCGCTACAGGCAGTCCTACATATCCAAGACCTACTACTCCCACTTTTTTACGCATGCGCGACACCATAATAGCTGACGTACCAGTCTACAAAGCGAGAAATCCCCACATCGACTGGTGTTTTCGGCCGAAAGCCTGTCGCCTCATACAAAGCTTCCACTGACGCATAGGTAGCAGGAACATCCCCCGGCTGAATGGGCAAATAGTCGCGAACAGCCTTTTTACCCAGCTTCTCTTCCAATATCGAGAGAAACGTAAGCAAATCGATCGGCTGGTGATTCCCGATGTTGAAGACCGTATGCGGCGCCTTGTCCCCCTCCCTTTGGGGGATTCGATTCAGCAGTCGCAGCATCCCTTCGACGATATCGTCCACATACGTGAAGTCCCTCGTCATGTTGCCGTAGTTGAAAATGCGGACAGGCTCTCCCGACAAAATCGCCTTGGTAAACGTATAGAGCGCCATATCGGGTCGTCCCCAAGGCCCATATACCGTAAAGAAGCGAAGTCCCGTCGCAGGCAAGCCGTATAAATGACTATAGGTATAGGCCATCAGTTCATTGGCTTTTTTCGTTGCTGCGTACAAGCTGACCGGCTCATCTACGGGATCGTACTCCGCAAATGGCAGCTTTGTATTCCCTCCGTAGACGGAGCTTGAGGATGCGTAGAGCAAATGCCTGACTCTCGACCGTCGGCATCCTTCCAAAATGTGCAGAAACCCGGTGATATTGGAAGTCGTATAGGCATGGGGGTTTTCCAGACTGTACCTGACGCCCGCTTGAGCGGCCAAGTGAATGACAAGCTCCGGCTTCATTTCGCGGAACAACTCGTCCATTTTGCTCTGATCTGCAATATCCGCTTTGATAAAACGAAAGGATGGGTACGCTTGGAGGATTTCCAGTCGTTTGCCCTTCAAGACCGGGTCGTAATACTCATTGCAATTATCTACCCCCCACACCGTCTGTCCTTGTTCCAATAGCCGTCGTGCTACATGAAAACCGATAAATCCAGCTGCGCCTGTCACCAAAATCGACATACTCTCCACCTCTTTGCTTATTCATACGGAGGTTCTAGGACAAATATGCCAGTGGCTGCCCAAAGTTTATGGAACACATTTTTTATGCAGTCCATGCCCTTTTTACGAAATGGTTGTCAACATTTGAGAAATGGTTGAATGAAATGAAAAGAAGACAATCTTGTCTACCAATTTTTGGAGGAGAATGCTTTTATGTGGATGGATGTAAAAACGTACGGAGCAAAGGGGGATGGAGTGACCGACGATACCCAGGCAATCCAGGCTGCCTTGACTGCTGCTCTAAACCAGCAAATTCCTCTGTTTTTTCCTGCTGGTACCTATATTATTGAACCAAACAGGCTAGAGGTCATCCTAGGAACAGGAAAAAGCCTAGTGATGCAGGGAAGCGGTCCTTTTTCCGTGTTAAAAAGGAAAGCCAATTCAACAGCAGCAGATTGGCGCTGGCTCTTCTCGATTACGTCCACGGGTGGTGATGCTGATTCTTTTGTGGTCACGAACCTGAAGATTGATTCCAATGCAAGAGCCAACCCGCTGCCTCCCGATCCTTACGATTACGAGCATAGCGCCGATTTCTACATTCGTGGTGCCGGTCCTAACAGCTATATCAATTATGTAGCGCTACGACAAGTATGGTGTACGGATGGAGTCGCCGACCATTTTTACTTTGCCGGAGTAACGAACTGCTATGTCCGCTCTGTGCAAATTACCGATTTTTACAGCGACAGCCGCAAGCGTACACGCTCTGACATTACGGTTACGGGTGGCCTGGAACGTCTGAATGCAGCGAATGTAGCGTGTGATCGTTTTGAGGTCGAGCTCAATGAAGGGTATGACGGAGCCACACCCATGCACGTAAACCTGAGCAATGTCTCTTGCCGTCAGCAGCTCGACTTGGAGGGTGACCTGTCCTCCCCGATGGTCGTGCAAGGTAGTCAGCTTGTTTCACTCGCCAGCTTCAGTCTCACTGGCATGACAGGCTGTATCAGCTCATCCGTTTTTTATACCGCACCCAATGAGAAAAATCGGGTGAACTTTATGAAAAACATGACGTTCAGCAACTGTCGCTGGGTATTGCATACGACCGCACAAGGAAGTACAAAGACGGTTGGTACTGGGCTTACCGTGGATTATTCGGATGTAGGACTTGTATTTGATGGCTGCAGCTTCGAGGCCAATGATACGGCGACTTCCATCGGCGGCTACGCCTTGAGCTTGGAGCCATGGGATGTGCTCGCCGAGAGACAAGTTACTGTGAGGAACTGTTCGTTTGACCCACGGCTGACCCAAAACATTTCGTTGAACCGCTGCGGAAACGTCTCTCTCATAAACAACCGTTATTCCGGTTCTGACCACGCAATCATGCTCTATGGCACCGGAACGTACCCATTGGTAGTCACCGTGGATGGTGGCGACTTCAGCCAGGTTACTGGAAAAATGTTTTATCACAAGTCTTCGGATAAAATAACCCTCTCCATGAAAAACCTCCCTGTTCCTGTTTCCCTCACTAGCGGCTACAAATCCGAAAACTCTTCCTATATCCCAACTGTTTCGATCAACGAGCGTGTGGTGTATGTAGCAGCCCCACCAAGCACCACCGTCAAATACGGCGGGCTCAAAGGCGATACACTGCGCTTGATCACTCCTGTAAACAACCAACCGTGCGAATGGATTGCAACCACAACCAATAAGACCGCCTGTACCTGGCTGGCGACCAAAATTGCCAAAGCATAAGGTAAAAAAAACATCCATCTGCCCCCGCGTTGTGGGATAGATGGATGTTTGTCATTAGGCAATACGCTCCAAATCCGGATTGTACCGTTTCACATAGGCATAAATTTCTTCCCCAAGCAATTGCGTTCTCACAAGCTCATCTGCCTGTTCAGTCAAATGCTGAGTGAGTTGATTGGTTCCATTTTCGATCCGTCTTTTGGCAGCCTCAGGCAGTGTCAATACATGCGGTACGAGCAATTGCAGGTACCAAACGCCCTTATCTTCCTCGGAGACGTCGATCTCCAGCTCCATATCCGAACTGTCGAAATCGTACAGTTGATTAAAGAGCGACTCCCTTTTTTCCAGCGTCATTGCGGCAATGTCGATTTTTTCCACGCTCAAATAATACTCTTCATTGAACAAGACCATTTTGTCGTCAATTTCCTGATACTTTTTCGCCAGTGGATTCATCGTCATCGTTCCTTTCCATCTCAACATCTATCTTATAGCATACTACCTTACTGAATATTTAGGCAACTCGTCCGTTTAGAAAGGGCCTTGCTCTATGCAAGACCCTCGTTTTTTACACGAGTGTTGATCCCTCCACTACGGCTTGTGCATCCTCCTTGGAAATCAGGACAGCGCGAGCCTTACCGCCACTTTGTCCAGCGACGTACCCATCTGCCTCCATCATTTCGATGAGTCGGGCAGCACGGTTATATCCGACGCGGAAACGGCGTTGCAATCCAGATGCAGAAGCTTGTCCCTGATCGGCCACGAACACGAGCGCTTCCAGATACAACGGATCATCTCCGCTGTCAAACGAAGCAACCTGCTGCTCCAAATCTTCCTTGCTGAAAATGTACGCAGGCTTTCTTTGCTTTTTGATCATGTGCGTGATTCGCTCAATCTCGTCATCCGAAACGAAGTTCCCTTGCAGACGGACTGGAGTCGTGCCGCTCTCAAGGAACAGCATGTCCCCTCTCCCCAACAGTCGTTCTGCCCCAGACTGATCGAGAATCGTGCGCGAGTCCACTTGGGAGAACACGGCAAAAGCAAGACGAGTCGGTACGTTTGCCTTGATGTTTCCGGTAATGACGTCTACGGATGGGCGCTGTGTCGCCAGAAGCAAATGAATACCGCAAGCACGCGCCTTCTGGGCGATCCGGATAATGCAGTCCTCCACATCCTGCGGCGAGACCATCATCAGGTCAGCCAACTCATCAATGACGATCACGATATATGGCAGCTGATCGTCTGTCGTCTGATTGTAGCGTTCAATATCGCGAACACCCGCATCTACGAACAGCGCATAGCGCTTCTCCATTTCTTCCACGGCCCACTTGAGAGAAGCCGTTGCCTGCTTGGCCTCCGTTACGACAGGCGTAACCAGATGCGGCAAATGATTGTAAGGGGCGAGCTCCACCATTTTCGGATCGATCAAGAGCAATCGCACCTGCTCAGGAGTCGCCTTGTACAGCAGACTGACGATGATGGAGTTGATGCAGACACTTTTACCCGAGCCTGTCGAGCCAGCAATCAAACCGTGCGGCATCTTTTTAATATCCGCAATAATCGGCTCTCCGCCGATGTCCATACCGAGTGCGACCGCCAGCGGAGATGAATGTTCCTGAAACTTGTCTGAGCTGATGATCTTCTCGATTAATACAGGCTGGCTGGACATATTCGGGACTTCGATTCCGATGGCATTGCGTCCTGGAATCGGTGCCTCGATGCGAATGTCTTTGGCAGCCAAATTCAGCTTGATATCGTCAATCAATCCTGTAATCTTGTTCACTTTTACGCCGGGAGCCGGTTGCAGCTCAAAGCGTGTCACGGATGGGCCTTTGACAATCCCTACGACCTGAGCGCTGACATTGAAATTCGCGAGCGTCTCTTCCAATAACAGCTTTTGAATTTGCGTATGCTCATCGTCATCATCGCTGACCGGCGGGCTCGGATTCAGCAGTCCCAAATCCGGCAAGGCGTATGGCGGCTGTGCTGACTCTGCTCCTTGGTCAGCTTCATTGGACGAGTCTTTTAACGGAACAGCAGGCTGCCTAGTAATGGATGCCTGAGACATGTTCACGGACTGTGCAACGGATGAAGCTGGGACAGGGACTGGTACGGTTTCCACAACAGATTCTGCAGCTGGTTCTACAACTGGTTCTACAATCGGTTCCACAATTGGTTGAGCAATGGATTCAGGCTCAGTTGGCTCTGTTCGCTCTGGCATCTCTTCGGAAACCGAAGCCGTTCCTGCTGAACTGAGTTCCTGTGGTGAATCTATTTCTGCTCTCTCTAGCAAACGGCTGATAGCAGATGCATAGGCAGGCTCTTCGATGGCATCGCTCTCCAGCTCCGTATTGACTGCTTGATTCTCCTCCTCAACAGAAGGAGAATCCACGTTATCGCCATCATTCTCGCTCTCCACCTGCACAACCGCACTGAGTGTAGTGATCAGTCTATGCTCGGCTTCCTCATGGGCTAGCCGCTCTTCCATCGCTTGAGAGCAGTCTGTAGATTCTAATTGCCCAATAGACTCCGATTCCTTCTCTTCGGAAATCACGCTCGCCATTGGTTCTGCAAGTTCGCTCTCTTCTGCTTGTGCCTCTTCTTCCTCATGCACTTGTGCCACCGTCTCTTCCAATTGTACGGAAGCAGCAACCTCACGTTCTGAATCAAGAGCTTCTGCCACAGCAGTCTCCGCAGCAGCATTTTCTCCTTCGTTATGTACAGAATTATCCGCAACAAAAACATGCTGCGGTTCATTTTGCTCAAAAGAAGCAGACTCTTGCTCCTCTTGAAAATACCGCTCGCTTATCTCTTGTTCCCACTGCTTCATTTGCTGTAAATGCTCTTCTTGCTCCAAACGCGGATAAATGATTCCCGCAGTCGTATGGATTCGATGTTCCGCCTCGCGCGTCGCCGGGGTAATTTTCCCATAAACAGGGGAAACGATTTCAGACGGCTGGTAGGCACGCTTTTCTTCTGTAGAAAAAACGGGTCTCGTTACTTTTTCCGCTTCTTTTTGCGGCGTACGGTTTGGACGCTGCGGCATCTCGATGTTGTTTTTGACAAGCTCAGGTTTCTTTTTCTCGAAAACGGGCTCTGTCTTTGTTTCCAGCACGCGCTCATTTGCTGGCCGCACCGTTTCACGCTTGGGCTCGAAACGCTCACGAGGTGCCTGCTGGCGACTGCGTTCATTCGATTCGGCAGGATTCTCGCTACGATTGCGCTTCTTCTCCAAATAGTCATCCGGGACAACTGGAAAACGAAATTGACGCTCTCTTCTTTGACGCACATTGTCTTCTATATCTCGAGTGTCTACCCGTTCTTTTGGATATATGCTTTTTGTTCTCGCCTGAGGCTGACGGGGAGCGGGAGTACCTGTTGGGTTACCGGTACCTGCTGGACGGCCTTCTTCCTCTATTTCCTCTTCTCTTTCTCCCTGAAAAAAGTTCATCAGCTTTTGAAGCCACGACCACATGTTGCAACGCCCTTTCTTCACTAACCATCTTTTCCCCTTCATCTTACCACGAAAAGGGGGCAGAATTAGCTGGATTGTGATTTTTTTCCGTTTTTGCGAAACCTTTTCTCTATTTGAGCGTAGAACAAAGGGGAATAAAAATTTAAATACATAGGGGAGGAACACATCATGTGGAAAAAAGGTAGCGCCCTTTTGGTAGCAGGTACGGTACTGCTGACCGGTTGTGCTGGCGAGGCATCCCTGGTGCGTGATTCTATCGTAGCGACAATTGACAAGCCAAACTATGATTTCGAAGGCTCTTTGAAGCTGACAGGCGACGTTGAGAAATTGCCTGAAGCATTCGGAGAACCGGCTGACAAAGAAGGACAGGCGTTGTTGTCCGCTTTGAAAGCAGGCGTAACAGTAAAAGGCTCCCAGCTGGATCTGGACACTGTGAAGTTTGAAGTAGAAGTAAAAGACGACAAGCTCCTGCGCGACAACAAGCTCTGGACAGGTGACAAAAAAGCATCCGTTGAAACGATCGTTGACGAAGATAAAGTCTACGTGAAGTCTCCGCTGGACAGCAAATACTTGGTAATCGATTCGAACTCATCCAATCCATTCATGGCTGAGTTTGGCGGCTCCGATGCTGCTAACGCGGCGAAGCTGAAAGAATACCAAGACAAAATGAACGACCTTACTTTCAACTTTGTGAAAAAGTATGTAAGTAAATACGGCTATACATTGGCAGACGCGAAAAACCATGGCAAACAATCCGTTACATTGCCGAACGGTGAAAAAGTAGAAGCGACTCATGTAACTGTAAAAATCGACGCAAAAGAATTGGTAAAAATGTTCTTCTTCACAGCTAACGATGCAGTAGCTAGCAAAGAAGTAAAAGATTTTGCGATCGATATGATGGTACTGACCACTTCCATGACAGAAGATCTGTACCCGGAACTGGGCAAGAAAACCACAGAAGCTGAGAAGCGCGCAAATGCGGAAGCGATGGTAAACGAAGGCATGGCTGAAGCGAAAAAATGGTTGGATGAAACAGGTAAAGAATACACACCTGAAAAAATCGTAGAAGAAATGAAAAAAGAAGGCTTCCACAAGCTCGCTTGGAACCTCGACTTCTACATCGACAGCAACAAAATGCCTGTGAAACAAACAAGCGATCTGAGCGTAACGTTCCAAGCGCCTGAAATGAAGCAAGCTGTAACAATCGGTCTGGCTGCTGATCAATATGCATACAACTTCGGAAAAGCAACCAAGTTCAATGCGCCAGCAAAAGATGCTGGTCTGACTGTAGAACAGCTGGTAAAAGATGAAAAAGCAATCAACAGCTTCAGCGACAAAGGCTTTGTTCGTCCAATCGCTGAAAGCATGGTTGATCAACAAAAATGGATGGAAGAAATGGCTGAGGATCTGGAAGCTGAAGAAGCAGCGACCACTACGAAGTAATATTTTCCCTCACGAAGAAAGCACGGCGCCTCTCGCGTCGTGCTTTTTTACGTACCGATGAAACTAGAGAATTTGGTGCTCTTCCAGGTATGTAAGAACAATCTGGACAGCTTCTTCAATCGTCTGCTTGTCACTCTCAATGACCAACTCCGCTTGAACAGGCTCTTCATACGGTGCTGAAATCCCCGTAAACTGATCAATCTCCCCGCTTCTCGCTTTTTGGTATAGTCCCTTCACATCCCGGCGCTCGCACTCTTCCAATGAACATTTTACGTATACCTCGATGAATTCTCCTGCCTCTACCAGATTGCGCGCAAGCTCCCGGTCTTCCCGATACGGAGAGATAAACGCCGTCAAGGTAATCACACCTGCATCCACGAACAGCTTCGCGACTTCGCTAATTCGGCGAATATTTTCCCGTCTGTCCTCTGCTCCAAACCCCAATCCGTGGTTTAAGCCGTGACGTATATTGTCACCATCCAGTACGTAACTGGCTAGCCCTCTTTGATGCAGTTCGTGCTCGACTGCATTGGCCAACGTCGATTTGCCCGCACCAGACAGCCCCGTAAACCATAAGACACAGCTTTTGTGGCCTGCACGCTTCTGACGGTCTTGTTTGTTTACCGTCGTTGGATGCCATACAATATTCGCGGTGCCCTCTCTACTCATCGTCTCTCTCCTCTCTTACAACTGCTTTCTTTTAGCCGCTTATACGGACACCGGTCGCAGTCCTTCGATCAATACCTGTGCGACCTCAGGACGGCTAAATTCTGGTGGCGGAGCGTCCCCGCGCGAAAGCATTTCCCTCACCTTTGTCCCGGACAGCGCGACATGATGCTCACTGTCATGCGGGCACGTTTTGGTGGAGGCCATGTTTTCGCAGCTCTTGCAATAAAAGCTGTTCTCGAAAAATAATGGCGTAATCCCTAGCTCCTCTGGCTGGAACTGGCGGAAAATATGCTGGGCATCGTACGTCCCGTAATAGTTGCCAACACCCGCGTGGTCCCGGCCTACAATAAAATGAGTGCAGCCGTAATTCTTCCTCACCAATGCGTGAAAAATTGCTTCCCGCGGTCCCGCGTAGCGCATGGCAGCCGGGAACACGGCCAACTCTACCCGGCTAGCCGGATAGTATTTTTCCAGCAATACCTGATAACTGTTCATCCGCACATCAGCAGGGATGTCATCTGCCTTCGTTTCGCCCACGAGAGGATTCAAAAAGAGACCGTCAACGATTTCGAGCGCTGATTTCTGAATGTATTCATGCGCGCGGTGGACGGGGTTACGCGTTTGAAAGCCGACAATCGTTTTCCAGCCCTTCTCGGCAAATCTTTCTCTCGTTTGTGCCGGATCGAAGTGATAGCTGGCAAAACGACCTTTTTCGGTGCGCTTTACCAACGTAATCGGGCCACCCAAATAAACGGCGGGACGCTCCAGCAGCTTTTTCACCCCGGGATGATTCGGATCGTCGGTGCCATAGACGAGCCGGGCCTCTCGCTCCTTGTCAGGTGAATAAATATCGGTGATCGCAAGAATGCCATATACCGAGCCTTGATGGCTCAACCGCACCTTGTCTCCGATCTGCAAGGCTCCTGCGACAGTGGTCGAAACCGGAAGCGTGATCGGAATGCTCCAAACGGTACCATCTTCCAGCCGCATCTGCTCAACGACAGAAATATAATCCGCCCGATCCAAAAATCCCTCAAGCGGACTGTAGCCCCCAATCCCGATTAACTCCAGATCTGCGAGTGCAAATGCATCTATCTCCACCTCATGCGTAGTCACCGACAGGTCTGCCTGTGGATCAAAACGGTTTACCAGCTCTCCCCCGTGAGGTTTCCCACTCATACAAAAGCCCCTCCTATCCTTGGTTTGTTCTTCTCTTTCTCGTTACCTTGCGAGATGCAGCCCACATTCCGTTTTCCCTGCTTGCGCCCAGCGCCCTGCTCTCGAATCCTCGCCCTCTTTTACAGGACGCGTACAAGGCGCGCAGCCGATGCTCGGATAGCTCTGGTCGTGAAGGGGGTTGTACGGCAATTCAAATGCTCGGATATACTGCCACACTTCCTCCGACTTCCAATGAATGAGCGGGCAAATTTTTAGCGACTGGAATTTTTCATCACGATTGATAAACTCGACATTCGCTCTCGTGGCAGACTGCTCTCTGCGTAGTCCAGACATCCACGCAACTGCTCCGGTCAGCACACTTTCCATCGGCTGTACTTTGCGGATATGGCAGCACATATCCGGCTGCCTGCTCCACAACTCTTCGCCATGAAGGTCTGCCTGCTGTGCCAGCGTGATGTCTGGCTGCTTGACCGTTAGCCGCAGCGCAGGATACCTTGCTCTCACCTGCTCAATCAAGCTGTACGTCTCGGAAAAGTGGAGATTGGTATCCAAAAAAGTGACCTTGGCATCCTTTTTCACATCGCTGATCATATCGAGCAGCACCATGGCCTCGGCTCCAAAGCTACACGAATAAATCAAATCATCTGAAAATGTCTTGTAGGCCCATTTGATGACATCTATGGTGTCGCCCTTTGTGAGACTTTTATTGATGGAATCGAGTTGTTCCTCTGTAGCTGATGCATAATTCAGCTGGCTCATATGCCCCCTCCTTGATCATTCAGCGTGCGATCCTTCCTGTGAACCAGTCGCCGACAAGACAAGAGTCTGCCCTTGCTTGGCATGGTCGCGCCACGCCAAAAGCTCATTTATATGGATCGCGCTGTCTGCATGGCTGCTCACGGTTTGCCAGCCCATTCCTCTCGCTGCATCTGCTGTTTCCTTTCCGACGCATACGATCGGTGTCTTTGACCAGACATCGCCAGCGAATTGCGCCAGCGCTGACAGCGTTTGAGCGTCATCCGTCGCTAGCCAGTCAAATGACAATCCTTCCTTTTTCGAACCGGGGTGCTTCTCCTCCCATTCGAGCGTGCCCGCTTGGATCACTTGAATCACCTTGCCGTGGTCCAGCGTAATTTTTTGCGGCTTCCTTGCCCCTGCGTAAAGCACCTGCTCTTCTTTTTCCAAGGCTAGCAGGTCGGGGAGTGCCAGCAGGGATGTGTTTTCTTCCAGCACCAAGTCCGGATATATCCCCCGTTTCTCGAAAGCATCAAAAGCCCGTTGTCCACAAACAGCCAGCTTGCTCGTCAAGCGCCGCACATCATAACGCTGTTGTCGCAAGGCAGAAGTAAAAAAGGCTACTTGCTGCTCATTCTCGAAGACGAGCCAACGATAAGTGGAAAGCTCTGTCATTGGTGTGTCAAACGTGCAGCGTTCGATCAAAGGAATCGGCATGACTTCGGCACCCAACTGTTCCAAAGCAATCACGAGCTCACTATTTCCTTCATCGCTCGCTCTTCTTGCCACAGCTACCCGTTTACCGAACAAGGGGCGTGATTCGTACCAGTTCAGCGATTCCCGCAAACGGACGACCTCACCTACAATAATGATAGCCGGTGCGGCAAAACGAGCCTGCTCGACTTCCTTATCTATCGTCCCAAGCTTGCCGATCAACGTCTCTTGCTCACGCACTGTCCCCCAGCGCACGAGAGCAACGGGCGTATGGGCGGCTTTTCCATGCGCAAGAAGGCGCTCCTTGATACGAGGCAAATTTTTCACACCCATGTAGATGACCAGCGTTTCCATCGAGGCGAGGGCTGCCCAGTCCGGCTCCTTTCCCGCATTTTTATCACACAAGTGACCGGTGACAAAAGCGACGGAAGAGTTGTAGTCACGATGAGTCAGCGGAATACCCGCATAGAGCGGAGCTGCCACCCCGGAAGTAATCCCTGGCACGATCTCAAACGGAATAGAATGGTCACGGCACATCTGCGCTTCCTCTCCTACCCGCCCGAACATGCTCGGATCCCCGCCTTTCAGTCGAACGACGTATTTCCCTTTTTGAGCTTCCCGGATGAGCAGGAGGTTGATCTCCTCTTGCGGCAATGTATGATGATCCGCTTCTTTCCCGCAATAGATGAGAGTGGCTCCCTTTTTTGCGTACGAGAGAAGCTGCGGGCTTGCTAGGCGATCGTACACAATCACATCCGCAAGGCGAAGCGACTCCATGCCGCGAATCGTCAGCAGCTTTGGGTCACCAGGCCCTGCTCCGACAAAAACGACTCTGCCTGTGTTCATTACGAATCCGTCCTCCTTGCTGCTTTTCCCCTTCACAGGAAGAGCCATCGTCCCATTATCCAAACTTTGAGGTCTCCACTACGTACCCGACTCCTTGGCGTCCGAGCGGCTTTTTTTCTACCAGACTCAGTTCTTTGATGCGAGGTGGCGCTATCGTATGTCGCAAGAGATTGTTCTCGGCTGAAGAGAAGGCTCGCTCATCCGTTTTGGCGATCACCACAACCGTCAGTAACCGCCCTTCCTCTAGCACGGCTTCCAGCTTGTAAAGATAGCTCTCTGTTTGTTCCTCTGCCATGACATGTCCCCTCCTAACCTGGCTATATTCCACACAGGGCATTACGCTGGTTGCAAAATGGAGTCTACCTGCGCCTGGATATGGGAAAGTCCTACCCTCTCCACGTAACGCCAGTATGGTTCGCCTTCCTGACGATCCGCCTTGTAGAGCGTAATCAATTGGGCGAGGAACGGACCGAGTCTGTCCACGGTAATCCGCGCATTGAGCTTGCGGTTGAATTGCGGCTCCTCCAGTGTCCCGCCTACATGGATGTCGAACGCCTCTACCATCCCGTTCGGTGTCTTGACCAATGCGCCTTGCAGGCCGATATCCGCAATCTGGCGCTGACCGCAAGAATTCGGGCAACCAATCATATGAATGCGCAGTGGCGTTTCGAGCACAACCGTTTCATCCAAATATTGAGCCAGCAAACGCATCCGCTCCTTGGTCTCCACGATAGCCAGATTGCAATATTCCGTGCCTGTGCAAGATACGGCATACCCGACAAATGTATTGGGCTGCAATTTAAAACGGTTCACAATCATCGGCTCATTGCGGAAAGCTGCGACCCTCTCTTCGGGAATGTTGCGAATCAGAACATTTTGGGTGTTACAGGTGCCAATCGTCCCATCGCCGTATTCGTCTGCCAGACGGGCCAGTTCATTTAATTCTTCTGCATTCATCCGCCCAACTGGAACAGACAAGCCTGCGTAGTACAGTCCTGCTTGGCTCTGCTCGTGAATGCCGTAAAAATATCCGCCATTCCAGCCCGAAGTTAATTCAATACCGCCGGACTCAAGCTCTCCAACCAACTCCATTAATTGCTCCTTGAATTTTTCTGCTCCCCAGTCAGCGACCAAGAACTTGAGACGTGCATGCGTGCGTTTTTGACGGTAGCCGAAATCGCGGAACAGAGTCGTAACTCCTGCCGCAACTTTGACGACCTCTTCTGGTCGGACGAAAACATTCAGCTGCTTCGCCAAGTATGGCTTCGCTGACAAGCCGCCGCCTACCCAGACGTGGAAGCCGATCACTTCCTCGCCTCCGATTACTTTTTTGGCCGGAGTGAAAGCCAGATCGTTGATTTGCGCATGCGCGGCGTTATGGATATTGGCCGAAATCGATATTTTGTACTTGCGTGGCAGATTAGAGAAGTCGCGATTGAGCAAGAAGAATTTTTCTAACTCCGCAACGATGGGACGCGTATCCAGCACTTCATGCGGATCAATTCCTGCCAGTGGGTTCCCCATGATTTGCCGCGGGCAGTCTCCACATGCTTCAAAAGAGGATAGTCCCGCTGATGCGAGCCGATCAAAAATGTCAGCGAGCGATTCTACCGTGAGCCAATGAAATTGCACGGCCTGACGTGTAGTCACATCCACCAGATCACGTCCATAATCTTCCGCGATTGTGGCGAGCACGCGAGCTTGTTCACTGTTCAAAATGCCTCCTGGTATACGCACACGCATCATGAAATGACCATCCTTTGGCCGCTGCTGATAGACGCCTGCCCATTTAAATCGATCCATATCAGAAGATTCAATCGATGCGAAGCCTTCTTTGGAATAGGTGTTTACGATCGTTTCGATGACGTCCAGTCCGTCTTTTTCCAGCTTCGTAAACTCCATTTTGTTGAGGGATGGATCAGCAGCCCACTTCCACTGCTTTCTCTCTGCCATGCTCGTACATGCTCCTTTGTGTGAAGATGTCAGTTACCAATGCCATTCGAATCGATTGGGTCATCCAGTCCGCAATCAGTGGGTGGGGCAAGTACGCACTGCCCTCATAGCGATAAGCCAAGCCCGCAAGCCGTTTCGGGATTGCTTGTCGCGTGAAGTAGCCCTGGCTGACGAACAGAGGAAGCACGAGGACATCCCCTTTTTGTGCCAGTAAACAGGCTTGTTCGTACAGCGTATCAGGTCTCAGTGTCGCATATCCGGCAGCGGCAAATGCATAGCGGTTTTGCAAGCGGAATGTCAGACGCAAGAGCAGCTTTTCCCAGCGCTCATGACATCCAGGCAAGTCACTGCCGTGCCCGACGAGCAACAAAGCCTCCTGACTAGGCAAGCGTGATAGACTTGCGATTCGCTCTGCCACGATCTGCTCGACATTTCCATGATCCTCCAATGGCGGACACCAGAGAATTCTTGCCTGAACCGGAACGCGAATCAGGTCTGTTTCTCCTGTCGGCCATGGGTCCAGTCCAAGCATCGCACGGATTTCCCCTACGTGATTGCTTCCTGCCGTGGCGAATAGCGGAACGACGACAATCGTTTTCGCTCCTGATGCTTCCAGACGTTTCACTTCATCGCTGATGCCTCGTCCTTCCACTCCTCCCAAGTAAGCTACCCGAATTGGCAAATCAGTGCGGCACTGCCAAACGGCTGATTCCACCAATGCCAACCAGTCAGGATCAGGTGAACCGTGAGCAATTACCAAAACAGCTGTTTTCGCCATCGGATAATCCCCTTATCCAAACTTATTTTGTAATTCATATATGTTTACTCGGAATTATAATTGGGATGGATTGCCTCGTCAATAACAAAATCAACTTTCACTTGAACATACTGTTTGGGACGTTGCTATAGGTGAGGGAAGAAGTTCATTTCCAGTCTGCGCTTCGGCCTATGCCCTGAACGGGGGATTGACTGTCCGCTTCGGAATAAATGGCGGGAGCGCTTCAAACGTAGAAGTTTCAGAGAGGCATTCCATAAGTGAAGCTTAAATTCCCCGCCATTTATTCCTACGCTTGGTCGGGCTCCAGAGGCGCTTTGACTGGAAATGAACTTCTTCCTACGCAGGTTTTTTACATTATGAAAGTGATTCAAAATGGAGAAGAAAAAAGCTGCCAGGCCTTTTGCCTGACAGCTCTCCCCTTATTCCTCACCCTTTTTCCTCGTTCGACGATACAGCAAATCCATACTTTCTTTAAGCGTCTCATACTCGCGCTCGGTCAAGTTTTCGATCTGCTGGATATTTGCGATCGCCTGCTTTTTAATCTCTTCGGTCAAGCGATCTTTCTCCTGGCTTTTGCTTTCATGTGTCTCTGTCCAATGCGTAGCAAAATTCGCCGTCAAAGCTCCAAGCATTCCGATCCCCGTTATCATCAAGATCGTCGCCATGATCCTTCCTCCTGCCGTCACAGGCGAAATATCCCCATAGCCGACTGTCGTGGTTGTCACAATCGACCACCACAACGCATCTGGGAAGCTTTTGATGTTCTCGTTTACACCGTATTCGAGCAAATAAATAGCAGTCGAGCTCCACAGCATGATGATCGTGACGACACCAAATACTTGACGCATCGGGCCTGATCGAATGATTCCCAACAAAAACGGAGAAGCTCGCACGATGCGAACCAGCCGAAGCACGCGCATGATTCTGGCTAAATACAAATACGAGTCCAATGGAATCATTGCGATCAGATCGAACCAGTTGGCGAAAACGAATTTTCGTTTGTCTTTCGCTCTCCATAGCCGGAACAAATACTCGACAATCAGCAAGATGATCAGCCCAGTGTCTACCTTGTCCATCAGTTCATCAGTCAACAGAGGATGATTAGAAAAGTCTGCGAACAACAGGATCGCATACGTAATCACAAGCATAATGATAAAAATCTCATACATGACGCGCCAGAACAAAAAGACTCCTCCCTGTGCTCATAAGTGCCTGTTCAAAATATGATCTGTTCTGCATCGAAAAAGAGGCGAGAACCTGAAGCGGGAGGAGCCAAATGTAGAGAACCTACATGAGCACCATACTTCGAAGGTGAACGCCTCTTTCCATGCTTAGTAGCTGATCAGCGCAGCCATCAACAAGCCCGCTGCAATACTCAACCGCGAAGCGAAAATACCGACGGATACGTTCCCGTTCGGAATTTCAGACACGACTTTAAATGGTGTGACCCATTCGAACAAATAAAAAATGATGACTTGAAATACCATTCCTACAATACCCCAGATGACCAAATCCCACAAGTTAACGGAGTGGTATACAGCCGAAGCGAGGACGATTGCCAAACCGATGATTTTGCCTCCCAAATCGTGCGAGGCTGCTTTTGCCGCTGCCATCTTCTTCGGATCGTCAGTCTGTGCTCCCTGCTTGATCAGATCAAACTCCTTGTAAGGAGTCGTAATCGCAAACACAAAAATCCCCACAGCCAATATCGGAATGGTCACTGCCAAATACGTTAAAAAGTTTACTACGTAATCCAATTGTCCCAACATGTAAGTTGTCCTCTCCTTTCGCTACTTGTCTATGCCGACCGGCAAATAATAGGATAGGTTGTTTGTAATCGGTCCTCCGACACGGGCTACAATTGCCGATGCCTCTGTGCCGATCCAAAAGGACCCCCAGAGCAGCCGTCCAGCATAAGCTCCTTTCATTGTCTGAACCGTTATCTCTGGAAGCTCTACCCGTTTCTGATAAATCATCGGCTGCTCCCAGTAAAACTCTTCCTGATCCTTCTCTTGCAGCGTACCATCTGATGCAAACAGCATGACGCCGCCACCTTCCCGCCCAAAAATCGGCTTCGTGACGTAGTCCTCCCTGCCTGCAAACCGATTTTCAAAATAAGTCGGCAGCATGTAAGCTTCGATGATCACGTGCTCCTCTTCTGTGAAAAACTCATTCGCCTCATGCAAGTTCCAGATGAGCGCCTGCAAAGCCTTCGTCTGAATGAGAAACGCAGAAGGAGGATTAATAATGGCCAGCTTTTTGCGGGCAATCAACGAAAGCACATGCTCACCAGTCCGGTAGCCATCTTCATCCTGTTCTGCCGCCAGCTTTTCCAAAGCATGCAGACGGTACAGCACATCGACTGGCAGTAGCTCCTCATTCTCCTTTACATAGAGACGATCTTGCCAAACACGCAAATGCTCCAAAGCGGCAAACCGGGCAGACAAACCCGATTGGTTCAGTAAGTATAATGTCGTTCCCTTGTCTTCCTCATGCCAGTCGAGCGAGCTAAACCAGATAGAGTCCGTATCATAGCCCTGCGCCCGATAAGCGTCGACCACCTTGCTGAACGCTGAACGCAACTGCCGCTCCATCCCTTCATTCGGGTCCTCGCGCAGGAAATGACGACAAGCACGACCGTTCACATAAAAAGCCTCGACGATTCCTGTAGGGGTATCACTGTTGCACTCGAGCATCTTCAATCCTTCTGTCGTCTGGGCAAAATCAAAGCGTCCAATCACAGTCGGCATTGTTTGGGAAACGGCGACCCTGACTGCCTGCAAAGCCTGCTTTGGCACTCCTAGTTCCAGCAACAGGGAGTCCTCTGCACGCTGCAATACCGGAACGACCTTTGTAAAGATTTGCCCAAGCCGCTCGGTTGCCATCGCGATTTCCTCTCGAAAGGAGGGAGAGATCAGGTGGATATCATGAAGCGCATATTCCTCGCCATACATCCAATCCCAGGTAAATACGCCCTCTTCCCGCATCGGGCTGTACAGCGCCTCTCGTTCTCGTCGGTAATGGTCTTCCACTTCTCTCACCTCACCCGGAGCTGGAATAGCCCGAGCTGCCGATTCCGCCCTTAGAGCTGCTCGTGCTTATCCCACTCGATACTCCGGATTTGCTCTTGTAAGACCTGTAAGTGGAGCCAGAACCTCCGCTACTACTGCTGCTATCGTCACAATAGCCGTCATTGTCGTTATCGTAGCAATCATCATCATAGTCGTCCCCGGAAGAACAACCGCTGATCGCAAGTGCAGCCGCGACGAACAGACCGACTACTTTCTTCGATTTCGTTTGTGCCATTTTCCTTCCTCCTACACTGGCTTCGCGTAGTAAACATAAACCTGCCGATCTTCATCCACCTCGGCCGATGTCTTTTCCCATTCGCGTCCATTCACGTACAAATAGTCGCTTTGCAAATGCAAGAGAGCATCGTCATCGTCCTTGAAATAAAACGTGTGTACCAGCGGATAAATGCTTGCATTTTCTTGATATTCACGCATTTCGATCTGAATGCTGCCCCAGCGTGCAGTCACAGCCTCCGCATAATCGACAGCCTGCTCTTCTGTAGAGCGCTTGACGTAAATCACATACGTGCCGTTTTCGATTGCACAGGACGTCTTTTCATAAACAACATGCCCCTTCACCAAATAATCGCAAGCGAAACGCAAGGAGACCTCATCTTTGTTCACGTTGTCGTAGTAAAACTGAACAGGGAATCCCCTCGCCTCATCCAGCAGCCGATATTCCATTCGTGCCATTTTTCTCACCTCTTTTACCTATCATAGAATAGCAAATCATACGCAACAATTTTATACGTCCGCCGAAACATTTGGTTGCCAATAAATGAAAAGAAATCCAGCAAAGCCATAAACCGCTACATAAGTCCTGCTTCTTTTGTTCCTGTTACTGTCGAATCATACCGCGAATCGTTTCATGCAAATGCCCGTTGCTCGCCACCAATGAAGGAGTGTGATCTTGTTGGAACGGCTCATGCTGATACGGTTTTCCAGACCAGTCCGTAATCGTTGCACCCGCCTCCTGGGCGATGACAATTCCGGCGGCTACATCCATAATATTGGATCGCTGCATCACGACATAATCGAGCCATCCGTTTGCCAGCAAGCACCAATCCAGCGCAGGCGCAATATTTCGCATGAGACGCTTGGTCTGGAAAACAAACGGTTCTGTGAAAGCCATCTCTTCTTCCTTCGTGACCGTATCGCGTCCACGGATGTACGTACCGACTGCACGTGTAAGGTCTTGGCGGTTATTGACGTTCAATCGTTTTCCGTTCAAATAGGCTCCTTTTCCTTTTTCCGCCCAAAACATTTGACCCGCTACCGGATTGTAGACGACGCCTAGCACCAGCTCGCCCTTGTGCTGCAACGCAATCGAGATCGAGAAATACGGGTAGCCGATAAAATAGTTATTTGTTCCATCTAAAGGATCGATAATCCACAAATACTCTTCCTCACGGGAAACCATTCCAACCTCTTCAGAAAAAATGGTATGTGTCGGGAAGTGGCGATGCAGTACTTCAATGATGCGTTTTTCACTGCCTTTATCCTCTGGCAGCTTCACGTCGTTATGCAATTCCTCATCGGGCACGAGCTGTTCGAGAAAACGTTCCTTCAAAAACGCACCCGCGACACTTGCTGCTTCTTTTGCAATTTCGATCATGTCATTTCGCTCCTTATTTTTGTATGGAACAACCTTTCACTTGCACTTTCACATGGAACATTACTATCATAGAAAGACACCCGAAGGAGGGGGATAAACATGAATACCGACTTCATTCGGCTGAAAAATATGGAAGGTGAACTCAAATTCACCCAAATGAACAATAGCTACGGCTTCTCTGTTACCACAAAGGAGCTTGTTCTTTTCAAGCCACACATGACCTACCATTTGTTTTTGCAGGATATCATCAGCATGGTCCCGATGAAGCTGAACGCTACCCCTGTCACGTTTCGGCATCAGAGTGAGACCGTTCATGCCTCATTTGGTTCCGATTACTACAAGCTGACCGCCAAGTGGGCACGGATTGTTTCCCGATCCGGTATCGTCGAAAAAGAAAACATGGAGTTTATCGTACCGCTTTCAGCCAAAATGCTCACTTATATTTCGGAATACAGCGGTCTCGTTGTCATCAAATAACACCGTCACCCCTCGCTCTCACCTTTTTGGTGTGGAGCGAGTTTTTTTATTTCCGATCATTTCTGGATAGCACAATGAACGTTCCTGTACCGTGGGCGATCCGCCTATTCCGATCATCGTAGACACTGCCCTCCATGACGACCAACGTGTGTCCGCGATGCAAAAAGCTCGCTTCTGCGCGCAGCCGCTCCCCTATTCCCGGAAGCAAATAATTGAGCTTTAGCTCTGTCGTCACTGCATACTGATTGGGTGGCAAGGACCGATTGATCAAGGAGCCCATCGCTGAATCGATCAAGGTCGCGAGAATTCCTCCATGAACAACTCGACCTGAATTGTGCATAAAAGGGGTCAGAGGCAATTCGAAGCGATATGACTGCCTTTCTTCGTCTATGAACTCTCCCTTTAACCCAAGAAACCCAGAGATAAAAGCGCTATTCCGTTCCCGCTTCTGATGAATTGCCTGAACAGCCAGCTCGAGAATACGACGCTCCTCTTCATTCCCGTCCGACCAGATGTTTTTTAATTCATCTAACATTTTGTTCACTCCAACCAAAATAGAATTGATTCTTCTATTTTATCCCAAACAAGCTGATTTCGCTATGATTCCTAAGCTTATGCCAATCGAGAGCAGCTGTCCGAACCATTCGAGACTGAGCAAATGTTCAGACTTTTACGGTTGTTTCTGTTATTAAAAATTGATAAGATAGTTCAAAACATAAGACAGGCATTATCCGTATGGGAAGGGAGTTTTTCAAATTGGCCAGACAACGAAGTGACATGATCAAAAAAGGATTCGACCGCGCACCGCACCGCAGCTTGCTTCGTGCAGCAGGTGTAAAGGATGAGGATTTCGATAAACCGTTTATCGCTATTTGCAACTCGTACATCGACATTATTCCAGGTCACGTGCACTTGCAGGAGTTTGGAAAACTGGTCAAGGAAGCCGTTCGTGCTGCTGGCATGGTTCCATTCGAATTCAATACGATTGGTGTTGACGACGGAATCGCAATGGGACATATTGGGATGCGCTACTCCCTCCCGAGCCGCGAGATCATCGCAGACAGCTTGGAAACCGTTGTCGCTGCTCACTGGTTTGACGGCATGATCTGTATTCCGAACTGTGACAAGATCACGCCTGGGATGATTATGGGTGCACTTCGTGTCAACATTCCAACCGTATTTGTAACCGGTGGTCCTATGAAAGCCGGAAAAACGAGTGATGGTCGCTCCATCTCGCTTTCCTCCGTATTCGAGGGTGTCGGCGCTCACCAAGCAGGTTTGATCAACGACGAGCAACTCGAAGAGCTGGAGCAATATGGATGCCCAACTTGTGGTTCCTGTTCCGGTATGTTTACAGCGAACTCGATGAACTGTCTGCTCGAAGCCATCGGTTTGGCTCTGCCTGGCAATGGTACGGTACTCGCAGTCTCTCCTGAACGTCGCGAGCTGGTACAATCATCTGCTGAAAAACTGAAAAATCTGATTGAACGCGACATTAAACCACGCGACATCGTGACACTCGAGGCAATCGACGATGCATTCGCACTCGACATGGCGATGGGTGGGTCAACCAATACCGTTCTCCATACACTGGCTATTGCACAAGAAGCAGGCATCGAATACCCGATCGAGCGCATCAACGAAGTAGCGAAGCGCATTCCGCATATTTGCAAGCTGGCTCCTTCCTCCGACTATCATATCGAGGATTGCCACGAGGCAGGCGGCGTATCAGCTGTTCTGAAAGAAATTGCGAAAAAAGCAGGCGCGATCCATCCAGACCGCATCACCGTCACGGGCAAAACCCTTGGCGAAAACATCGCTGACGCTGAAATCCAAAACGATCAAGTCATTCGTCGCCTGGACAACCCGTACAGTGTTTCCGGCGGACTCGCTGTTCTGTTCGGCAACTTGGCAGAACAAGGCTCGATCATCAAAACAGGCGGTGTCGATCCTTCTATTAAAAAGCACGAAGGTCCAGCCATCTGCTTCGACTCCCAAGAGGAGGCTCTGGCAGGAATCGCTGCTGGCAAAATCAAATCCGGTCATGTTGTCGTCATCCGCTACGAGGGACCTAAAGGCGGCCCAGGTATGCCAGAAATGCTGGCTCCTACCTCACAAATCGTGGGTATGGGCCTCGGTAAGGAAGTCGCGCTCGTTACAGACGGACGCTTCTCCGGTGCTTCTCGCGGGATCAGTATCGGTCACGTGTCTCCAGAAGCCGCAGAAGGCGGTCCAATCGCCTTCGTACAGGACGGAGATATCATATCAATTGATCTCGAGGAGCGCACGATCCAACTGCACGTGGATGAGGCTGAGCTGGCTCGCCGCAAAGAAGGCTGGAAAGAATTCGAGCCGAAAGTAAAAACTGGTTATCTGGCTCGTTACTCCAAGCTGGTAACGAATGCGAGCATGGGTGGTATTTTGAAAATCTAGCACACTGCTAGCATACAGACCAAAGCCCTTGTCTTTGTGGAAGACTCCACAAGGCAAGGGCTTTCGCATTTTTTACAAGATTTGCATTCCTCGATTCTCGCAACAAATTGCGTTGCCAGACGTATTAGTAAGTAGAGAGCCAGACGAGTAGATTACAAGACTCGCCGTGCCGAAACGAAGCGCTTCTCCCAGGACGTGCCTTTAAAGGTCGAATACGTCACTCCTGGTTTTCCATATGTATGTAAGAGTTTATTGTTGCCTGCATAAATCGCCACGTGTGTAATCCGTTTGGACGTCGTCGTCGTACTCGCCTTAAAGAACACCAAGTCTCCCTTTTTCAGGTTGGCCTTGGACACACTCGTTCCTTTCTTGGCTTGATCGCGAGAAGAGCGCGGCAAGCTCTTGCCGACTGCAACTTTAAATACGCGCTGTGTAAAGGAAGAGCAATCAAATACGGCTGTGGTATTACTGCTCGCGCCGAATTTATAAGGAGTACCCAGATACTTTCTTCCCGTGGCAATGACCTTGTCCGCCCTGGATTGCGACCATGCAGCCTCGGCTACATTTTGCTCTTGCGGCAGTGGAGCGACAATCGCTGTGACTCCCATTACTACTCCCATTACGATTCCGATGAGGGCTTTATGTAATTTCATGCTGTTCATCCTCCCTTTTCTTGTGAAAAAGATCCCTGCTCAACAAGGGACCATTTTATGCAAAGTTTGGCTGACCTCTCACTTGTTCTCTACTTTACCAAAGCTCACCCTCTATGAAATTACCAAAAACTTACCAAAAACTATTTTTTCTACTGGATATGATTACCGCTTGACGCCTTCGCGCTTGATTTAACAGGCATTCCTCAAATTTTCAGTCTATTTTCTTGCCATAAAGTCCCTCCTAAATTGGCAAAATTTATCCAACCCCGATTTGTTCAAATCCGCGCCACGCGTGACTTTCGTCCTAGTCCCATTTACAAAAAACCCCTTTTCACTCCTTTTTCACGTAATCTGCATCTGGAATCTCGCTTCCCTTTCTTCTCTCTCTACTTGCAACTAGCAGGGAGTCATCGTAAAGTAGATAGGAGTTCGTTTTGAAGGAGGCACATATGCGACTGCGTAACATTCCAGGTGCCGAAGCGGCCCTGAGAGAATATCCGACGTTTGTAGACAATCCCCTTTCCTATAAAGGAAATTGGAAGGAACGCTTCGGGAATAACAACCCGATTCATGTGGAGATCGGCTGTGGAAAAGGACGTTTCATTAATACATTGGCCGAGCGTCACCCTGACATCAATTTCATTGCGGTTGAACTGAAGGCGGAGGTCGTTCTGCGTGCGGTCCAGCGTACGGAGTACAAAGCTGTTCCGAATCTGGCCTTTGTCCAATACGACGCTTCCAAGTTGACCGACTTGTTTGCCGATCATGAAATTTCTCGCATCTATCTGAACTTTAGTGATCCGTGGCCAAAAACCCGTCACGCCAAGCGCCGTCTTACTTACAAAAGCTTCTTGAACACCTATCGTCAGGTACTTGTGGCAGACGGCGAGATTCATATGAAGACAGACAACGAGAACCTTTTTGAGTTTTCACTCAACCAATTCGCTGCGGAGCGCTTCCAGATGCGCAATATCACCTTTGACCTGCACCAGTCCAAGCTAGCGGCAGATAATGTGATGACGGAGTACGAGGAGCGCTTTTCTTCTCGCGGGCAGCGTATTTATCGGGTGGAAGCGAGCTGTGTGATTAAGTAGGCCCTGGTTTGAGTCAACATAGGGGAGGAGAAGAAAAAGCACAGTTCTCTTCGGGTCCCCTTTTGGAAGTTCCGACTGGGTGGGCGTTGTCAAGGTCTGCGAGATCTGTGCTTTTTCTTCTCGCCAGCTTTGTTGGTTCATCGGTACTTTCTTAAATGCCAATCTAATACAAAAAGACCCTCCGCACTCTCAAGTAGGCTCGAACCTTACTTGCGGGCGCAGAGGGTTTTTTATTCTTTTTGCCGTCCAACGCTCTTGTATACGCGCTCTGGACGTCCGACGACACCGTACGAAAGGTCTGCGATGGCGTCTCCTTTGGCTACTAAATATTCTAGGTATCGCCTTGCTGTTGAACGGCTAATGCCTGTTTCTTTGCTGACCAAATCCGTCGTAGCCTCCTGCGTCTGCATGAGAAAGCCAGAAATCTTGTCCAACGTAATTTGATCAATACCTTTGACTGCCCTTGTCTCGGTTGTCTTCTTCTGGCCTGTCCGGGCAATGAGCTCATCGATTTGGGCTTGACTGATTTGATCGGTGTCTTTTTTCCAATCACTCACCTTTTGCCTGAACTCCTGATAATTCCGTAACGTTTGTTGCAGGCGAGCAAAGATAAGCGGCTTGGTAATAAAATCGAATACGCCGTAGCGAATCGCCTCTACAACCGCATCCACTTCTTTGGCAGCTGTCAGCATGATGACATCTGTTGCAGGGAACTGCTCCTTTATGATCGACAAAAAATCGAGGCCGTCCATATCCGGAAAATAAATGTCGAGCAACACGAGATCGGGCTGCAAAATTTCCATTTGGTCCTTGGCCTCTTGCCCATTCGTGGCAATGCCAATCACCTCGTACCCCTCCACTTTTTCCACGAAGCGTCGGTTTACCTCTGCAATTCTCAGGTCGTCTTCAATAATGAGTACCCGTATCACCTTTAACGGCCTCCTTCCGTTCTGCCGTGCGTGCATCTTTTGGTATCGTCACGGTAAAAATCGTTCCTCCCGCCGGATTTCCCGTATGCGTAATGTTTCCGTGTACGTGTAAGACAGCTTGTTTGACTAAATGTAAGCCGTAGCCATGATTGGGTTGTGATTTCGTAGAGAAGCCCAGCTCAAAGATTCGTTCAGCATTCTCTTCGGAGATGCCTGGTCCGCGGTCCTCTACCTCTATGAGCAAGACCTCTTCCACATTGAGCAAAAAGATCGTAATTTCTGGTGCAAATGCCCCTGGAGCTTTTACAGCGTCCATCGCATTATCTATCAAATTGCCGAGAATGACAATCAGCTGTGAGCGATCGATCGAGGCAGGAATGTCACGGAAGTTGCTTTCCGGATCAATCTTTAATTCCACTTTGCGTTCGTTGGCTTGATTCAGCTTCCCGAGCAGCAAGCCACCTATCAGTGGGTCGGGGACTTCTTGCATAATAAACGTCGTATTGTGGACATGCACATTTAACTCAGAAGAAATCGTTTCAATGGCTTCCTGATACGATTCGAGCTGGATAAGTCCTGATATGAGATGCAGCTTGTTGGAATACTCGTGCGTCTGGGAACGAAGGACTTCCGCGTACTCCTTCACCCGTGACAGCTCCTGTGTGACCTCGAACAGCTCGGACCGATTGCGAAAGCTCGCTACAGCACCCATAACATGGCGCTCCTTATCCATAATCGGGACGCGGTTCACGACTAATACGTGCTCGTCCACATTCGTTTCGCGGTCAAATTCGGCTTTCCCTGTCTGAATCACCTCATGAAGGCCCAGCGAACGAACCAGCTCGTCCTGTTTGTCCATGATACTGTCTTTATCCTTCGCTTGCCCCAGCATATGGAGGGCGGTCTGATTCGCGAGCGTGATCGACCCTTCCTTGTTGACCGCCACGATGCCTTCGCGAATCGATTCCAGCACAGCTTGATTTTCCTGATACAATCGCCCGATCTGTTCTGGCTCCAAACCAAATATGGCTTTCTTTACATTCTGTGAAAGAATGAGTGTAGCCACCACACCCAAGAGCAAGGTGACGATACCGATGACGAAGATTCGATTGCGATACGATTCGATCGTTTCATTTATATCCTCAAACAAAAAGCCGACAGAAACGACTCCCATCACCTTTCCTTCCTCATCATAGATCGGAGTCTTTCCTCTGAGTCCGGGGCCTAGCGAGCCGACTGTCTCAGAGATGATGGATTGCCCCTCAAATACTGCCTCATTGTCGCCTCCCACCATCTTTTTGCCAATCTGCTCTGGTTCAGGATGTGAATAGCGGATGCTTTGCAAATTTCCTACTGTTATAAATGCCGCATTCGTGTCCACGCGTATTTTTTCCACGATTGGATTGATAATCTTGGCAGGATCTTCTGCGTCAAATGCCTGTTTGATCTCGGACATTTGCGCGACGGTCTTGGCGGTATGCAGCGCTCGCGTCCCGATCTCATGCTCCAATACGCCCGCCAGCATCTGTTCAAACATCGTACCGAGTATGACAATCACACCAAATAGGAGCGAGCAAATAATCAACATCAGCTTGCTGTGAAAACGCACATTGTCCCCTCCTCTTCTTCTCATTGTATCTCATTTCGCTCGATGACGAAAAAAGAGGCCATGAGCAGGCCTCTTTTTTTATTTCTTCCTTCTTATAGTTAACTAGAATGAGATGACTCCGGTAAGAAGAGCAAGCGCAATCATCACGATCGATGTTCCAAATGCCCATTTCAGAATGAACTTTTGGGTTTCCGCGTAATCGACCCCAACCATTCCGATCAGCAAGTACTGTGCTGCAAACAACGGGCTGAGTACGTGCAGCGGTTGACCCAGGATGGAAGCGCGACCAATTTCCGCCGGATCGATTCCGTAAGCGGCTGCTGCATTCGCCAGGATTGGAACGATCCCGAAGTAATACGCATCGTTCGACATGAAATACGTGAATGGCATGCTTGTCAGCGCTACGAGTAGAGGCATATGGGAACCAAGTGAATCCGGAATCCAGGAAACGAGTGTGCTCGCCATCGCATCGATCATCTTTGTTTCAGTCAGGATGCCTGTAAAGATTCCCGCAGCGAAAACCATGGACACTGTAGCCAGTGCATTAGCTGCGTGGGCTGCAATCCGCTCTTTCTGATCTTGCATTTTCGGGTAGTTCATAAACAGGGCAATAGCAAAAGCGAGCATGAACATCGTCGGCAATGGCAAGAAGCTCGTAATCAGACCGACCATCAGGGCTGCGGTCAACAACAGATTGAACCAGATCAAACGTGGACGTTTCAATGCAGCAGTCTCATCTGCCGCCGCTACTTCTTGTCCTGCAAGCGATTGCAAATCTTCATCTGGAATCTCAATAATTCCCAAACGCTTGCGCTCTTGTTTGCCCAGAATACAGGCTACGATTATCACCCATGCAATTCCGCCAATCATCGCAGGAATAACAGGGACGAAAATCTCGGAAACATCCAGATGGAGTACACTCATAACACGTGCTGTCGGTCCACCCCAAGGCGTCATGTTCATGACACCGAGTGCGAGCATCGGCACGACTGCCAAAATCATCGGTTTGATTCCCAGCTTGCGATACAAAGGCAGCATCGCAGTAACCGTTATCATATACGTCGTGGTTCCATCTCCATCCAGTGCGACCAAGGTAGCGAGAATCGCTGTACCTACAATAACCTTCAGCGGGTCACCCTTTACAATTTTCACGATTTTCTTAATTAATGGATCAAACAGACCTGCATCCATCATGACTCCAAAGTACAGAATGGCGAACAACAGCATAATTCCCGTCGGCGCAATTTTCTTGATGCCTGCAAGCATCATGTCGCCAATTTCTGTACCAAATCCGCTAATCAACGCAAAAACAACAGGAACAACAATCAAAGCAACTAATGCCGAAAGCCGTCTCGACATAATCAAATACATGAAAACGGCTACCATGAGAAATCCGAGTAATGCCAGCATACGCTAGTTCCCCCTTGCAAGAATGCGCTTACAATGATGTTGTAGCAACCATGACGAATGCGCTTTCATATTGTGCTGTCATTATAGCAATGTTCGTAAAAATCCGAATAGAATATGCGCATAAACTGTTTTAACCGCATTTGCTCTATTAACATCATAAAAATCACGAAATGCGCATATGATGATCGCCATGCAAGTACATAAAAAAGAGGCCTTTCGTAAAAGGGCCTCTTTCCATTACGAAAAAGAACGGCACGAATCAGCCGTTCTCTTTTTTTCTTATAAATCTCTCTTTTGAAACACCCGAATGGACAGCCCCAATGCCACGATGCCATAGAAAATGGTATAGATGAGCATGGTAGTACTCGGAGGAGAAGTCGTACCGAAAATTCCTTGCGAAGCAAAGGACAGCGGATCGTCAGCTGTATCAAATAGCGAGATCGTCATTTGCCTAAATAGCGAATCGGTTGGAAATACCAGACTGGAAATAATCCCGATGTTCGTGAGTGAACTGTTGCTAAAGGCAACACCAAGCTGCTCGATAAAGCCACCAATGAAGCTGATTCCGTACAGAATGATCAGGATAATCCCGCCTGTTACTGTTGTAGTCATACTGCTCAAGAACATGGCTACACAGACAAGAATGATCGGCATACCTACGAAGAAAGCGGCTGCTTTCAGGATTTGGTCTCCTCCTACCTGAACAGCCACCGCACCTCCGCCCACCCATTGGTTGATCGCCAAAAGTCCGAAGAACATCAGGAGTCCGTACAGCCCCAACATACTTGCCAACCCGAAAAATTTCCCCAATACATATTTGTAGCGAGGAAGTGCGCGGGCCAGCCACGTGTCGATTTGGTGGCTCTCGATTTCAGATGCGATGCTCCCAACACTACTCAAAATCGCCAAGAGTGCCGTAATGACGGAGCCAAAGTACAAGCCCATCCCCAAGAGCTGCGTGGAAAAGAAGTTTTTTTGTAGCACTGCATCTGGACCTGCGTTTCCGAACGATTCCTTCATTTCCTTAATCGCATAGCCGGTTGCCAGTCCAAACAGCAGCAGGAAGGCCAGCGACATGATCAGCGTAATCGTGAAAATACGCTTGGAGATCATTTCTCTATACGTGATTTTGATGATCGGCCACATGTCGTTCCCCCTCCTTTCTCTTCACCCAATACAGAAATACGTCTTCCAGTGATTGCTGCTTGCGCACGACTTCATGTACTCCAGCCCCTGAAGCAATCAACTGTTGCAACAGAGCCGGTACCCGATTGTCCTGATCCAGCGTCATTAACCATGTATCACGGTTTTCCTCTTGTCTTACGAGACGACTCTCTGTGACGAAGGAAGGAAGCTCGTTATGAAAGCCTGCGCTATCCTTGTCCACTGTCAATTCAATTTGTGGTTGGACGGTGCTCAGCTTGCGCCAGTCGCCTTGTACGACCAGCTCACTACGGTGAATGATCCCGACGTAGTTGCACACACTCTCCATTTCACTCAGTAGATGACTGTTGAGAAAAACCGTCTTTCCTTGGTCACGCAGCCGTGCGATCAGCTCACGTACTTCCTTTCGCCCGATTGGGTCCAGTGCGGAGGTCGGCTCATCGAGGAAGATCAGCTCTGGATCGGATAAGAGGGCGCAGGCAATCCCAATTCGCTGCTGCATGCCTTTGGAATAGCCCCGGATGCGTTCACGCTCACGTCCAGCCATTCCGACCAGCTCAACGACGTTTTTTATCACGGATTTGCTCTCTCGATGTGTTAATCCACACAACTCGGCATGATGCTCCAAGAGCTGCTGGCCCGTCAACCAATCCGGATAGCGAAACAGCTCTGGCAAGTATCCTACCTTTTTTCGTGATTCTACACTGCCAATCGGCTGCCCAAGCATGACTGCTTTGCCATTCGTTGGGTGCAATAACCCGAGCATCGTCCTGACAAAGGTACTTTTACCCGCTCCATTTTGACCGAGGAAACCAAATACGGAGCCGCGCGGTACTTGTAGCGTAATATTTTTGCAGCCGGCTTTCCCGTTATATTGCTTGGTCAACTCCCAGGTCTCTATCACATAATCTGACATCGCTTACCCCACTTTCTCCATTGCAAACGGGACAAAGCAGAGCCCTCCTCCTTCAGGAAAACTCTGCCAACACCCCACTATTTGTTTACTTATTTCAGCTGATTTGCAAAATCCAACAGCCCGTCAGCGTTCTTTTCGCTGCCTTCCAGCATGTGAATCTGTCCATCCTGCTGCCACATCAGATGCGAATTGTATTTACCTGTGATCAGCATTCCGTTATGACCATTCACTTTTACTTCCTTCATCTTGCTCTCGCCGTCTGCCATGTATGGTACAGGGAGTGTATGCTGCCAGTCTTCGATGCTAATCATCTGCTTTTTCACTTGATCTGGAATGAACGGCAGGGCCAAGAGTGTCTCGCGAAGCTGTGCCAGATCGACTCCCTCTGGTGCGCTTAGCTCAGGAGCGTCTATGACAGAGTAGCCAATATTTTCTTTTCCGACAATCATCCAGACCTGCTGCATCTGTGGAATCTTCAAGGAGAAGCGTTTGCCACTCAGCTTTTCATCAAAGCGCGCCTCTACCTGCAATTGTGCCAGTAGCTTGTTTGCACGATCGGCATCGATCTCCATGTGCATGGTAAAAGGAGATTGGATGTTTACACTATCCACCGTGGCGTCCTTCGGCAGCTGTGGCAGCTTCACGCCAGCCTTTTCAGCGGATTCCTTGTTGTTGTAATAATAGCTTCTTTCCTCAAGTTTCTCTTGATCGTTTTTATCCATCCAGATTTTTCCGATCCCAGGCAGTTCCGTCTCGCCCCAATTGCCGTTTGCGATCCATTGTTCCAGCTCTTGCATATCTTCTTGCGTCACTTTGACGAATTCAACTTTATCCATGCGGAAAATGGACAGAAAATCGTTCGCTGCTGCTTGTACTTGGGGGAAAGACAGGGACACAGCCAATACTGCTGCTGCCGAAGCACCTGTCACCCATCTTTTTGTTTGCTTGTTCATCTGACTCCAGCTCCTTCTGATTGTTGCTCGATTGGTTATCGCTTGTCGATCTTGTGCATATGCGTTCGTCGGTTTCTCGATTGTTTGCGAAAAACGCTGCCACGCTACTTCCGTATTGACATTCACATCGTTTGTCTCGGAAAAAGCATGCTCCATCTTCTCACGCGTCCAGCTATCCAACGCGGATAGTTCATCCAGCTGTGTACGACAGGTTCCACAGTACTCCAGATGAAGCAGGAATTGCTCACTTTCTTTTGAACTGCACTCACCGTCCAAGAACGCCTGGACAAAGCCTGTATCGGCACATTTCATTCCTCTTCCCCCCTTATCCGGCCATAGATGGTACGAAATTTACTTTTCGCTCTCGCGAGGAGTGTTCCCACCGAGCTGATCTGCGTGCCAGTCGCTTTCGCCAACTCCGCATATGGAAATCCGGAATATTTCATGACCAGCAAGGTTCGTTCCCGCTCGTCTAGCTCCTCTAGCACATCGCGGACGATACTCTGGGACTCTTTTGCAAGCCACATCTCTTCTGTAGAAGGACTGACGTGCTCTTGCTCGGACGCACTTCGCTCTTGTCTTGCATACCTGCGTTTTTCTGAACGAAGATAATTGTACGCTGCGTAGAGCGCGGACTTGGACAGCCATGCCGGGATATGTTCAATCTCCGAGCGATCCGTATGGTAAAAGGAGAGAAATACATCCTGTGCAATATCTTCTGCCGTTTGTTGATCTTTCACAATTCGCATGATCTGTCGGACCACAAACGGATAATAGGTCGTAAACAATTCTTGAAAGGAATCTGCATGATCCTCTACTCGAGCATGGTTCATCACCAGGTTTGCTTGCACCTCCACTGGAATTCCTCCTTCCTGCGTGCCATTGACGAATGCCTCTACTGCTTCGTTCATCTAATAGAAACCGCCCAGGCGATTTTTGTGACAGGAAGAATCAAATTATTTTTCGTTTAGAAAAGTTTCAGGTTTCTCGAGGAACCTGCGCGTCAATTGATAATGCTCTGTATCGCGATAATTCACCTCTTGTACAGGCGATTCGTCAAAATTGAGAATGGTCGCACCGGGATAGCCCAATAGAATCGGCGAGTGCGTCGCAATGATAAATTGTGCTCCTTCTTCCACCAAATCGCGCATCACGTACAAAAAAGCGATCTGACGCTTCGGTGAAAGAGCAGCCTCTGGCTCATCCAGCAGGTAGATTCCCCTGCCGTTGAAGCGATTGGCAAACAGCGCGAAAAAAGATTCTCCGTGCGACTGCTCATGCAGTGAGCGACCGCCGTAGTTTTTATAGCTTTCAGAGCCCATCTGATCAATATGGCTGGCAAACTGATAAAAGCTCTCAGCCCGCAAGAAAAAGCCATTCGTTATTTTGGGCAGCCAGGAAAGACGTATGTAGTCACCCAAGCTCGCCTCCGAGCGATGCACCTCATAAAAATTATTCCGCGATCCTCCAGCCGTGTGAAAACCACATTGATAGGCAATGGACTCCAATAATGTCGATTTACCTGATCCATTCTCTCCTACAAAAAAAGTGACACTGCTCTCAAGCTCGATCGCTTCCAACTTGCGCAAGGAGGGCAAGTGAAACGGATATTCTTTCGTATTAGGAAAGTTTTCTCGCAGCAGCTTGATCGTTCGTAAGTAAACCATTTTTGACCTCCACTCTCATTATTTTCCCGGCTCACGCCGATACATCCTTATAAGGGCGCCTTTTTGAACGCTCATTTATTTGGAGGAGAAGTATCCGTGGACAAGGTTTCCTTTCTTCAGGAAAAAAGTACATTTCATATGAAATATCCGGATCAGAGCGACCTCGCCTTTTACCGGTGGTATACGACTCAATATCCAAACGAGGCCATCGGCTGGTTTCACCTTGGCCAAGAACGAGAAGCACAAGGAAACTCGGAACAGGCTCTCGAAGCGTACAGGCGTGGTCTCGTATCCAAGCAAGGCTCGTACTACAACGAGACCCGTGACGCTTATCAACGACTGCTGCGGGAGCGACAACGCAATTCCTTGGGCAATCGAACGCGTTTACTCTTGGCTTCGCTCTTGTTTCTCTATTTTCAATTCGCTTTTTCGCCCGGACCGTTGAGAGATGCGTCCTCCAAGACACCGCAGACTGCCAAACAGCCCGTACCGACACCTGCTCAAACCCAGCCACATGTCGAGGTCATTGCAGTCCCTCCTACACTCAGTGCCCGTGAGCTATCTGAACAGGTCCGGCGCTATGTAGAGTCCCGGCGTCCTGCCCTTACGCAGCCTTTTACCGTGATGGTTGTCCCAGAAGTACCTGGTTCGCCGTTGTTCCGTCCCTTGCTGTTTTATCAGCCGCGTGAAGTCCGAGGCATCTTGCGTTACAATCCGGCGAGTCGGACTGTTCTCAGCGAAAAATGGTGGGATAAACCGGTGCAGTTGGAACGAGAACCGACACTTGCCATAGGTAAGGCAGAACTCACGGATGAGCAGCTAACCCTCCAGCATGTACTGATCTTGCGAAACGCCTTGTACCGCTATTATCAGCAAACGGGTACGCTGCCTGCCCAGCTGTCTGATCTGGCTGGCGCTTATCCAGGCAATTATTTGCCGCAAATTCCCGTACCGCCAAAGAGACTTTTGTTAAAAAGCTATCCGTATCATCCCAAAGCCTTCTTGCCAGAGTCCGCATGGGACAGCTTGCGCAATGTGCTGCCGCTTCCCGGTTATCCGGAGCCAGTGGTGCCTTTCGAACCGTTACAGCTTCACTTGTCTACCTCGACACATACGATGAAGCTCATCAGCGGTTCCCATCTGGTACGCAGCTATCCCGTCGCCATAGGCAAAAACGGTTCTACACCCGAAGGCTACTATACCATTCAACAAAAAATCAATCAGCCCCGCGGACATGACAATATTTATGGAACGAGAGGCATGGTCTTTCAGGAGAACGGGTATGCCATCCACGGGACAAACCATCCCGAGAGCATCGGCTCATCTGTTTCGCTCGGATGTGTTCGCTTGTACAATGCCGCTGTTGAGGAGCTGTACACCTTTGTTTCATTGGGGACAGAATTCATCATCTCCAATGCCCCCTCTTCTGCCCAGCCTTGGAGCAACCCTGTTCCATTCGTTCTCCCTGCTGGTCCTGAGGAAGAGACGCCACAAGTCATTTACAATTGGCTCCATTGATTCTTTGGCTACGTAAAGAAAAGACGTGCGGAACGCCATACCGTTACGCTCTGATTTTTACCAGACGCTTATCCAACGAAAAAAGCCCTTCTATCCCTTTTTAAAAAAGGTGTAAGAAGGGCTTTTCTTTCTATAAATGGGGAGATTACTCTGCGTTCACGATCACGTTGTACGGAATCGTCGTGTTGTTCGTGTTGTAGACTAACAAGTAATATTTCCCTGGTTTTGCCTCAAATTCTCCCGTCAGTTTCTTACCTGCGTTTTCGGGGTAGCCGAAATACGTTTCGAGATCATCTTCATGGAACACCACCCAGTTTAAGCCTTCGTCCATCTCGCTGCTTACCGTCACTTGAACGATCCCTTCTTCTTCAACCTGAATGATGTACGTGTCCTTGTCATCTGTACGATCGGTTTGACCACTTATCTCTTCGCCCAACTGTAGCGCATTCGCCTCATCGAATGAATTGTTCGGCTCCGTTTCGGTTGGTTCTGATTCTTCTTCTGGCAATTCCGCGGTTACTTTGTATGGAATCGTTTCACCGTTAAAGTTGTACACGGACAAATAATAGGTACCCGGAGTTGCTTCAAACTCACCGGAGAGCGTTTTTCCTGAGGTTTTGGGGTAAGCGATATATTCATCCAGATCATCCTCGTGGTGAACGACCCAGTTCAAACCAGTATCATGCTCACTCGTTACGTTGATTTTCACCGTTCCGTTGCCCAATACCTTCAAGGCAAAAATGTCCTTGTCGTCTTGTTTGCTTGTTTGACCACTCAACTCCACATTGCTTTTCAACGGATTTGCTTCTGAAAAACTGTTGTTTGGCTCTTGTTCCTTTTCCCCGATTTCTCCCCCCTGCTCCTCGATCGTGATCGTAATCGATTTCGCAGTAACCGCTCCTTTGTTATCCGTTACTCGCAGCTTCACGGTATATTCTCCCTGATTTTCGTAGACATGCGTAGGATTGGCATCACTGCTGCTTGTGCCATCTCCAAATTCCCACAGATAAGATACGATACTGCCATCCGGATCGGAGCTTCCGTTACTGCTAAACGTCACTTCCTCGTTTACGGCTGCTTTTGACGGTCCGTTCATGACAATAACAGGCAGCTGGTTTTCTCCATCTCCTTGTTCTGGAAGTACCCCGTGGAACGTGACATCATATTCAAACTGATTGGACGCATTTACTCTGTAGTTGGTAAAGTAGGCGGTTACGGTTTTGTAGCCGTTCCATGGATGGGAAGTAAGTCTGGTTAGAAACTCGTCTGTTATCCGACTCATCGTTTCCCAGTCCTCCTTCTCCCCCTGTGCCTGCGTACCCGTGTACGTCCCTGTTAACGTGAAGGTTTGGAAGAACTCTGATTCGTGCCTGTTTGTAGACACATTTTGCAATCCGGTGACATCTTCAATTTCTTGGAAGATTGCTGCACTTGCTTTGGGGTCCGGTGTTACCAGATAATCATCCGACACCAGCGGCACCGTCAGATCGGGATAGCTGTCTACCAACGATTCCATAGTACGGTGGTAATCCCGATTTAGCTCTGAATCGTCACTTAACGTACGGATTAACTGGTCATAGCCATCCACGTTATTGGCCTCTATGTAATCCATGATATCATCCAGCTTGTTCCAATCCTCTTTCATCATGTGATACTGCAAGGCGTATGAATACGTATAAAAGTCCCATGTGCCGTAGCGTGCATGCAAAGTTTGAGACGCCGTATACCAATTGTCCTGTCCAAAACGAATGAGATTGCCGACCATGGATTTTCGCGGCAGAACACCTGATGTTCGCGTGGAGCCTGCAAAAAGTTCTGCTCCCCCTTCTTCAAACCACGATAGTCTCTCGTCTCTGTAAATCGGGCCTTCATTCCACAAGCCAGGTATAGTGTAGCGCCCTTGCAAATAGTGCGTGAATTCATGGCGGAACAGCTCTTCCAGTGTGTACGTACTCTGCTGCGGTGTTCGTTCGTATGTGAAGAAAGTTCCTTTTCCCTCGATATACATGCCCCCGTTGTCCGTCTCATAGCCATACAAGGGGTTGTTCATCTTGTACTCTGAGGGACTATTGTAGAGGACAATGGTCAAAATATCGTCGGGGTTCCCTTCTTCCATCGGTTCATCTCGTCCTGCCATCCGATGAAACTGAGCTTTTACCTCTTTTGCCGCCCAATATAACCGTTTGACTTTTTCTTCTGTGACATCTCCGCCTGTTTTCATGACGATGCTTCCGTCATCAAACGTATATTCGTTGGGCAGATACTTTTCCATGGCATCCTCACGAATCTTGTTGAACTGGATGTCCCTTCCTTGAGCGTCTTTTCCGCCGTAGACCGTCTGGATCAGATTTGCTGCTTGCATATACTGAAGTCCTACATACGGATAAAGCTCCAACGCTTCTGTGAGCACCTCATTCCCCTTATTCGGATTGGAATGGTATTCTCCCAAATAAGCACTGTGATAAAAACCATTGTCGAGGACCCATTCTTTCGCTTCATCTGTATCGCCATGCAAGGCGAGTTTTCCCATCTCGTTCAGATACGTATCGATTTTGCCGTAAAACTCCTGTTGCTTGGTTGGTTCATCCACTCTCCACATCAAAATATAGCTAACCTGGCCCATAATACGGAATACAGCATCACCCGCACTCCGCTGCGTAATGAAGGTATCCATTTGCTCTTCGTATTGACGGATAATCGGTGCAGCTTTCTCCACAAGGGAAGCGCTTACAAAAGTGTTTCCGATAAGTCCACCAAATGCACCTACTACCTCATTTTGAGCATCTGTTCCCAATTTGAAATTCGGATTGTCTGCAATGGCATGCAGAGCAGGGAACACTTTTTGATGCTCGCTTCTCTGATTGAGATAGGATAATTCCTTATGGTAGTAGCCGAGGTAATATCCAGAGCGAAGCACCTCAACCAAGGTGTCAATTCCTTTGGAATCGTTGCTGGAGTATTGTGTGCCTCTGACTTGCAATGCGTCAATGATGGCCTGAACGCGCTGCCGATCGTTGTAAAAGGCATACGAATCGGGAGTAAAATCAAACAATTCAGGAATCTGCTCCCAATTAATCGTCACCAGTACATTGACCAATTCGTCGTAACTGAGCTTGTTCAAATCGGACATCGCGTACTTTTCGGCATTTGCCTTCATGCTCCGCTGCTGTTCGCTAGAAGACTCTTGCTCCTCTACACTCCAGGTCGGCTCCACTGGATGCGGATACTCTCCTGCTTTGTCACTGGATTGATGCTGAAACGAGGTGACCGGGTCCAGCGTTCTCCCCACATTTTTTCCGGAAGGCGGAACGTTTTTACCCCCATCCCTACCGATCGCACTCGAGTAATCCTTGACTGCCAAGGCTTGGACAGGACTTCCAACCGTCCCCAATAGAAATGATGTCGAGAGAAGGACACCAGCCACCATGCGGCCTGTGTGTACCGTGCGACTCTTTTTCTTCATGAATGAGCAAACCTCCTTTGAATGGGTAACCGTTTTTTCGCTTGTTGCGAGGAAACCGTATTTCGTTTTGGGCAGATTCACCTTCTCTCCATCTGAAATGCAATAAAATACACCCTGTTAGAATTGCAATTATGGTGCCAATACATATAACAGAAAAGAAGATCAAGGTTGTATACATTTTTTTACAAAAATTCATAAACATGTATGAGATATTAGACACGGTTCCCATCAAAGGTGAGCTTTGCTTAGCGCACGCAAAAAAGCGCGTTCCCGCAAGTGGGAACGCGCCATGTTTTTACGATCACATTTATTTTTCTTCTTCCAATTCCCTCATCGATTCTTCTTGTTCTTCTTCCGGGTTCCAATAATCGAGCACTTTTCCTTGCAGAACCTTGCCTTGAATGAATTCTACCTGCTGCTCACTGAAATCCTCTGTCCACTCAATACCCAATTGTTCAGCTAGACGTACGACGGTCAACAGTTCTGACCAAGCCACGTAACGTTTGTACCAGAAGAACTGTGGCTGCTCGTTCATGTATGGGTAAAGATCATCGAAATCGGTGTGTTTACAGTCAAGAGCTCGCTCAAAATTCACCTTGGTTTGGCGTAACTGTTCTTTGAAAAATGTGGGTAGATCTCTTTGTGCGTAGCCAGACATGGACTGTCCCCCCTGTCTCCCGATTTACTGGTATTGTACCACGCGAAAGAAGCTGTGCAAATAGTCGAATCGGTTTTGAATCGTTCTTGCTGGGCTAATCTTTAGCCGTTTGATGCATCTGGGAACTGGTTCTGCCCCTCCTCTTGCGGAGGTGGCGGCAGTTTAATTTCGTTTGAGGAACCATCTGTCTGACTAGGGTCTGGATTCACGATGTCCGGTGGAACCTCGCCTGTTCCCGGATTTGGCGGTTGGCTGCCATCTCCATTATTTGTATGCTCACCAGTTCCTCCGGTACCTTGGTCAGGTGGAATTTCACCATTGCCATTCTCGGTACCATCTGGATTTTGTCCCTGATCGTTACCTTCCTCGTTATGACCTGGATCTTGATTAATCAAATTCTCCAGCTTCTTGGAGTCGATTGGGACTGTTTTTGAAGGTGTGCCTTCCTCGCCTTGTGCATTTCGTGGAACGACTTGATACTGATACTGTTTCGGACTATCCAGCACATCTACATAAGAGGTTTCCTTCATACCTGCAGAGATGAGTTGTCTTTCGCCGTTTTCGCCAATGCGGTAAAGATCGTACGTATCGCCGTCAGCGCCACCAATCCAGCTAAGCACAACCATCAATTTATTCGTACTTGAGTCAAATGACATGTCTGCAGCCAATTGGAGCTCTGGTTCTACTTCCACCTCTTTATGTTCTACCGCACCTGCTGGTCGAACAAAGTCCGATGATGGTACACCTTTTAAGGCTGTTGCCAATACTTTGGAGAACATTTGCGCCGTCATGCTACTTCCTTGGTGCATCAAATGCTGTTTGTCCTCTGGATCGAAGCCCATCCAAACGGCACCGACATATTCCGGTGTATATCCGACGAACCAAGCATCCTTGTTTGCTTTGCTGTCGCCTGCTATCGATTGGGTCGTACCGGTTTTACCTGCAACATGGCGTCCAGAGATACGCGCTGCCTTCCCTGTCCCTTCCTGAACTGCTTTCTCCAGCATGGTGTGAATCTCCCAAGCTGCTTCCGGCTTCAGTGCCTCAGATTGTTTTGGCTGGTATTCACGGACGACACCCTCATCCTTGTTCTCGACCTTGGTGATCGAGTGCGCCTCAGACACTACCCCTGCATTCACAAAAGGTGTATAGGCCTGAGCCATTTCCAGCGGTGACGTACCTACATCCAATCCCCCGAGGGCAATTGCCAGGTTTCGGTCATTCGGAGTCAGCTCAATGCCGACTTTCTTGAGGTATTCCAAGCTTTCTGAGACCCCAATTTCATTTAACAGCCAAACCGGCGGGATATTCGCGGAGTCGATCATCGCCCGGTTCATGCTCATCGTTTCCGTGTATCGGTTATTGTAGTTGCGCGGCTCATAGCCATTGAAGCTCTGCCTTTTGTTGCTCAGTTGCGAATTCGCGTTCCATTTGTTGATATCTTTATTAACTGCTGGAGCAAACACGGCAATCGGCTTAAAGCTGGAGCCCGGCTGACGCTTCATGTCTGTCGCGTAGTTAAAGCCTTTTGGCGCATAGTTGCGTCCGCCCATCATCCCGGCAATTCCGCCTGTTTTCGCGTCGATGACAATCATGGATGATTCTACACCGCGCTTGGCACCGTCTTTCGGGAAGTTTTTGGCATTGGCATATTCCTCTACCATGGCATCCTGTACTTTCGGATCGAAGGTCGTGTAAATGTTCCAGCCCCCGCGGTACAGCTCTTCTTCTGTCACGCCGAACGTGGCTTCAGCTTCTTCTACCATATTGTCAAAAAACGCGCGATAGCCTTTTTTCAGGGTTGAATCGGCTATTTCACCAGATTTTTTTGGCAGTGGCTCTGCTTGAGCTGCCAACTTTTGTTCCTCTGTAATCAGTCCTTGCTCGTGCATTAATCGGATAATGGTATCGCGACGCAACTTTGCCTTTTCAGGGTTGTTAAATGGGTTATATGTTGTCGGTGCTTTAGGAATCGCAGCTAACATTGCCGCTTTTGCGATGGTAAAGTCCTTATGATCTACAGGGATACCAAAGTAATATAAGGACGCATCCTGGACTCCAAACTCTCCTTTACCCAAGTAAATCCGATTAAGATACATTTCTAATATTTGATCCTTCGAGTATCTGCGTTCCAAACCGATTGCTATACTCATTTCTTTTGTTTTGCGCCAAAACGTTTGATCTAGGGTGAGAAAGACGTTTCTTGCTAACTGTTGGGTAATCGTACTTCCCCCTTCAGCTAGTGATCCTTTTTTAATGTCATTAACGATGGCGCCACCGATCCGAACCATATCGACGCCTTTGTGTTCATAAAAGCGTTTATCCTCGACCGCGAGGAAAGCATCAATTAGCACTTTTGGCATTTCATTGATTGGCTTGTATTCACGGTTCTTTTCACGAATCAGACTCGTCATCTCTTGCCCGTTTTTGTCGTATATGACTGTTGGTTCAATTTTCAAGTCCTTCAACTTCTGCTCGTTTTGCTCAATCATCATGTCTCCCGCGTACAACAGGGCAAAATATCCCCCGATCACGCTAAGGAAAAGAAAAATTGCAAACGATACGGCAATCATCAGCAAGTTGTTCTTTTTCTTCTTGATTTTCTTCTTGGCCTTTGCTGCCATTATTCACCTCCTGGTTTTCTCTCTCCCCCACATCTTATATAGACGGTGCCATTTCAAAAAAGTTTCTGTTTTGGGTCGTAGTCTATCATTCCATATTCAACTTTATTTGTCACTGGAAAAGCCTATCTCCTGAAACAGAAGATAGGCTTTTTCCTAAGGGTAAACCATTTATTTCAGCAGTTTTTCTGCTTCAGCCACAACGTTTTCTACCGTGAAGCCGTATTCCTTCATGATGCGCTCACCTGGTGCAGATGCGCCAAACTGATCGATTGCGATGACCGTACCGCTATCGCCAGCGTAACGCTCCCAGCCCATTGGAGAGCCCATTTCTACTGCCACGCGCGCTTTTACAGATGGTGGAATCACAGCGTCGCGATACTCTTTTGGCTGACGCTCGAACAGGTTCCAGCTCGGCATGGAAACCACGCGTGCTTCAATACCTTTCGCGAGGAGTTGCTCACGCGCCTGCATCACGAGGGATACCTCAGATCCAGTTGCCAACAGGATGAGCTGCGGTTTGCCGCTTGGCGCGTCTGCGAGAACATACGCACCCTTGCTCACGCCTTCTGCCGCTTTCTCAATGGTCTCAGGCAGGACTGGCAGGTTTTGACGAGTCAGTACCAGCACGACTGGCTCATCTGTGCGAGATACAGCATATTTCCAAGCCTCGTTCGTCTCCACTGCATCAGACGGGCGAAGAATGGTCAAGCCTGGCATCGCACGCAAGGAAGCGAGCTGCTCAATCGGCTCATGCGTCGGACCGTCTTCACCAACCGCGATCGAGTCATGTGTAAATACGTAGACAACAGGCTGCTTCATCAGTGCAGAGAGGCGAATCGCCGGACGCAAGTAGTCGGAGAACACGAAGAACGTACCGCCGTATACTTTTACGCCACCGTGGAGAGCCATACCGTTGAGGGCTGCCCCCATCGCGAATTCGCGAACACCAAACCAAATGTTGCGGCCATCGTAAGAACCTGGCAGGAAGTTGCCCGCTTCTTTAATCACCGTGTTGTTGGAATGTGCCAAGTCAGCCGAGCCGCCCAGGAAGAACGGAACGCTGTTTGCCAATGCATTGATCGCATTACCGGAAGCAACACGTGTCGCAAGCTTTGCGCCAGCTTCATACGTTGGCATATGGTTGTCCCAACCAGCAGGCAGATGACCTTCTTCTGCAGTCGTAAATTGCAGCGCCAGTTCCGGATACGCTTTTGCGTAAGCAGCAAACAGGTCGCGCCAAGCAGCTTCTGCTTTTTCTCCAGCATCAGCCAAGCCTGCATAGAATTCAGTCACTTCTTGTGGTACGTGGAACTCACTTTCATGGTGCCACTCGTAGTTTGCTTTTGTCAGCTTCACTTCGTCTTTTCCAAGCGGAGCGCCGTGAGAAGAGCTGGAGCCGCCTTTGTTCGGGCTTCCGTATCCAATGACGGTTTTTACTTCGATCAAGGTAGGACGATCCAAATCTTTTTTCGCTTCTGCGATAGCCGCATCAATGGCAGCCAGATCATTGCCGTCTTCTACGCGAATATATTGCCAACCATACGCTTGGTAGCGACCCGCTACGTTTTCAGAGAAGGAACGGGAAAGCTCGCCATCCAGAGAGATATCGTTCGAATCGTAGAGCACGATCATTTTGCCCAGTTTCAGGTGAGCAGCCAGGGAAGAAGCCTCGCTGGATACACCCTCCATCAGGTCACCATCGCCGCAGATTACGTATGTGTAATGGTCAACGATGTCAAAATTGTCACGGTTGTAAACAGCTGCCATGTGCTTTTCAGCCATCGCCATACCGACAGCCATCGCGATCCCTTGTCCCAAAGGACCCGTTGTCGCGTCAACACCCGCGGTGTGACCAAACTCAGGGTGACCAGGCGTTTTGCTGCCCCATTGACGGAAGTTATGTAGGTCTTCCAGTGAAACATCGTATTTCATCAGATGCAACATCGAGTATAATAGCATAGAGCCATGTCCTGCTGAGAGGACAAAACGGTCACGGTCAATCCATTTTGGATTGCTCGGATTTACTTTCATAAAGCGGCTCCACAGTACATGTGCCATAGGGGCTGCACCCATCGGCATTCCCGGGTGACCGGAATTCGCCTTCTCGATGGCATCAATCGCCAACGTGCGGATGGTATTAATGGATAGCTGATCAACAGACGTATGCTGAGTCATCTCGCAAAATCCTCCCTGCGTTTTCTAGAAATTACTACCGAGAATCAGGTAAAAACACACTGTGCCATTATAGCATAGTTCCCATTCATAATCATGTTCGCTTTGCATGAATTAAGGAGGTCTTTTTCATTGAATTGGTTTTATCTTACAATTGGAATCGTATTGGGTGCTGCTGGAATTATTATGCTGCTTATGGCCTTGACCAGCTCGCCTATTTTGAAAAAAAACAGACTGGAACGGCGTAGAAAGGCTGCCGAGAATCATCGTCCGGAAGAATATCATCAATAGAGGAGAATCCGCATGCAGAAAGAGCGCTTCGCCATGCAGGTAGCCGTTCACCTTTTCCTGGTGAAGGATGCGCAAGTCTTGTTATTACGCCGCTACAATACCGGCTACGAAGACGGCAATTACAGTGTTCCCGCTGGACATCTGGACGGGAATGAAGAAGTGAAGACAGCCGCGATCCGCGAGGCCAAAGAAGAATGCGGAATTGACATCGATCCAGCGAGCTTGGAGATTGTAGGCGTCATGCATCGTCGCTCCAATGATGAGCGTATCGATTTTTTTGTTACTGCCACAAAATGGCGCGGAGAAATTATCAATGCCGAGCCAAATAAATGCGATGAGCTCGTATGGGTGGACATGGATAAATTACCCCCGAACGTCATTCCTTATGTGAGACAAGCTCTCTCGAACTTTAGACGAAAGCAGTGGTTTGACAGCTTTGGCTGGGAGACTGCATTCGAGTTGAAGAAGCAATAAAAAGCAACCCCATCCACCAAAAGCAGGCGCCTGCCATCCAACATGTTCATGGACAGATAGGCGCCGTACTTTAGGAATTCGTAAAGATTAAGAAACAGGAGGTTGCTTATTCGTTCTAGGTTCTTTCATTCCACCGAGACGCTGCAACTGGCAAATCATGAGGAACGAAAACCCTGCGAAGCAAACGATCGTCAACGTAATTTTGCTATATTGATAAACGCCAGCAACCATTATTTCCAGTTGATCAAAGAACCAATAGCCCGCTACAAAGTAATGCATGGTCCAAATGATACTGCTCGGCAAAAAGAATAGGAGGAACTGCCGAAACGGCATTCGGTTGGCACCGGCGAGAATAGGCACGATATGACGAATAATCGGAAGAAAGATACCAAAAGCAAGCAACCAGCCCATTGACCCGCGCAATGCAGACAGTAAATCAGCACGCAAGCCCAGATTCCGGCTCATCCAGCCAAATGCCTTCGCTCCCAGTAAGTACCCCGTACAAGAAACGATGAAAAAAATGGGGTATATGACGGCAAATGCTGTAAAAAAGTCCGCTCCTGTATTGGCAATCTGCGCCCCCACGGTCATCACCGTAATCTCATCAGGAATAAATTTTCCCAGCATGCCTGTAACCATCTCCCAGAATAGCTCGTAATACCCTGTAAACTCCACCTGCGTCGCCTCCTTTCTCTCTGCCCTCTATCCTAACGGGTAAACCTTTCAAAAGAAGACAGAAATCCTTAAGAAAAGGATAAGTATTTCTGAAGAATTTCTTACGAAGCGCAAAAAAGCTCATTCCTCCTTTGTGTTTAAAGTAGAATGAGCTTCTTAAGTGAATTGAACGATCTTGCTATTAAAATTGGAAAACTGGTCAACACAAAATGATAGAAATTCAGTTATTCGTACACAATAAACACTCTATTTCCACTTTGAATTGCTTGCTGTAAAAAGCTAATAATATCCATTGTAATAGCCGGGAGTACTGGAATAATATTACTTGATTCATTTTCTGTAACTTTCTTAACATCAAATAGTTTAAACAATTGTACTGCTTTTTCAACATCTTTGATTTCCCAAGGGCTTTCTTCATACCATCCTTCATGAACGTAATATTCATGTAAAATTCCATCTTGAACGGAAGTCTGTTGAACCAAGCAATCTAGCAATAATTCAAAATACCCATTCCAAAGCTTGAGCACTTGCACTTCATTTGATTTTTCATACATAAAGATTATCTCAGGCTCTCCTTCAAACCCAACATAATATAAATCATTTATCACTTCTGATTTCATAATATTACTCCTTCCAATGACCTTGATCTAATATTCTTACTTGTTCAGGTGTAGCGGTTCCCGCTTTTCTAGCAGCTATTGCTTCATACCATTTGTACCCTTCCACCCATTCATTTTCTCCAATTTTATAAAATGACTTTGGTTTTTGTCCTCCACTACCAGGAATAGTTCTTTGAATTACCCAAGTGTTTCCTTGATCAACAGGCGCTCCAGAGGTTCTTGTATGCCACCTGACTTCATACTTATATGTCCCGTCATTCCACTTGTAAGTTATTTGTTCGTAGCCATCGTTCATAGACTTTGCTTTCATATTTGCATTTTCAGGTATTTCGATTGGTGCATTCTTTCTATACTCTTTTGCTATATTCAGTTGTTGCTCTTCACCCATCTCGGAAAATTTAGTATTTTTATTAATATCAACCTTCCTCTTATTTACATTCGCTAACCCATCCCATAAATCCGCAGCATTTTTACTTCTTCCCACCGTAAGTGCCGCAAAAACAATCCCACCGACTGCATCTGCATCGGCAAGGTTTAACTGATCATCCCGCAACGTATCCAAGTCTTCCTGTATCGGCTTAACATAGCTTTCTTGCACAAACAGATTTACACCCTTAGGTAAATCCTCTGCCGCCTTCTGCAAACCTTTCGGCAAATCATTTGCGGCTTTCTCCAAAGCTCCCGGCAGCTCACTTGCCGCTTTTTGCATTGCAGCAGGAACATCTCCCAGCTTTGATATTCCTTTGACGAAGTTGTCCCACATGGTTGGCTTTTCCTGTGGCTTCTCGCAAGCTGGTCCTTGTCCAAAACTGGCATCTGAAGGCCCACTGTTAGCTGACGATTGATTCCCTATCGTTACACCACCCAAATCCTGCCCATCGTCTTCAATCTTGATCAGTCCGCAATGGAAACACATATTCGTGGATTTGTTCAGCAATGCGGGGTGTCCACCAACCATTTTGTCCGGCTTGCCATCTATCCATGGCATGGTCATTACAGGTGTGCACGGCATCGGCGTTAGTACACCATTATTTGCTGTGGTGGCAGAAGCGACAGCGGGATTCTTCAAGTTGTTGCACTTTCCAAATGGCATGATATTTATGTTGGGAACGAAGTCCATGATATTCATTTGCGGCTTCCCTTTTACAAAAACACCATGACTGAACGGCATCTTCAGCCGACTTAACCGACTTCCGCTGCTGCATGACAAAATAGCACCAACGACCACATAGCTCTTGCGTTCCGCATTCGATTTTTGGATGGAGATACCTTCAATATTGGGCATACAGTCTCCTCCTCTCTGTAAGGTTCCTATACAGATGGAAGATGCTCGTGCTAATAGATGAAGACCAATATCCACTCTATATATAAAAAGGAAATAATACCCATATGGTACGTATCGGACACTGGACTGATCAAAATAATAGGTATAAAGTTCCAAAATTACATTCACATTCGGATATGAACAAAAAAAACGTGTTCACCATCTCCCGCATACACACGGCTTGGCAAACACGTTCTTACTCTCTATTCTATTCTCTTCCCTCAGCCTTACGCTTGCTGCGCAACGCTGACATGGCTTCAATGAACTCTTCCTTGTCAATGACATTCAGCTCATATAGCTCCCGAATTTCATCTTCTATCAACAGCAAATCTCCTTCAGGATCGCCTGTATAAATAACCAATCCGAAACGGTGCAGAAACGCCTTCAAATCGAATTCATTCGGGTTTATTTTCAATGAGCTCCCTCCAGATCGATTTCCATCCTTGCGAGGACGGCATCGTAATCAAACTCGACAGCAAAGCCGGTAATGACGATGATCTTCGCGTGTGGATACGCTTCTTGCCACGCCTCCTCCTCTTCCGGTTTCAATCCGACGATATACAAAGGGTCGGCAGATAGCTGTGAATGTTCTTGACACAAGCGTAAAAACTCCTTGCATCTCTCCTGTTCGACAGCCGCATTTAGAACGAGGACAGCTCGGTCAACTTCTCCGGACTCTCTTTGTTTAGCCAGCAACTCAAACGTTTTGACCGAAGGCACAATGGCATTGATCTCAGGAAAACGATCGAGCACTTCATCCAGCCAATCATCTTCATGCCAGGCCAGGTAGTAAAGCATCGCAGTAGACATGTAACAAACACCTCATGGATATATACTTGACATTATAGATAGCCATTCTTATTTCTTTTCTATTATAGCACGTCTCGCGCTAACTGCCCACGTTGCTGGCTTGACTTCGCCTTTTCCTTCACGTAAGGTGGAAAAAGCAAACAATCCGCTTGAACAGATTTTTGTGCGAAAAGAGGTAGACGTAGTGAATAAGAAGCACCTTGCCCTCTTGTTCTTTATTGCATTTTTCATCATGCTCGGCTTTGGCATTATTATCCCCATTCTTCCCTTTTTCGCGGAAAAATTGGGTGCGACTTCGTTTCAAATCGGCGTGCTTTTTGCCAGCTACAATATTATGCAGCTGGTGTTTGCACCGATTTGGGGAGCACTTTCAGACAGAATCGGGCGAAAGCCACTCATATCATTCGGGCTGTTCGGCTTTTCCATCACCTTTATCCTGTTTGGACTAGCTGACAGTTATACAGAAATGCTCCTGTATCGCATACTGGGTGGAATCGTCTCGGCTGCCGCATTGCCAACCGTAACCGCTATGGTAGCGGATCTCTTCCCTTCAGAAGAACGCGCAAAAGGGATGGGGGTCATTGGCGCCGGGATTGGACTTAGCTTTGTCTTCGGTCCGGTAATTGGTGGACTGCTCAGTGAATTCGGCTTTGCCGTTCCCTTCTACGCTTCGGGTATCGTGGCGTTGCTTACGTTTTTCCTGATCCTGTTTGCCTTGCCAGAAAGCTTGCCGAAAGAAAAACGGGCGAATCTGCAAAAAGAACAGCGGCAAAATCCGCTTGTCTCTTTGTTCGGCTCCATGTCCTTGCTGTACGGTATATTGTTCACTGTCTCCTTTGCTTTTTCCGGATTGGAAACGACTTTTGCCCTGTACATAAGTGATTTGTACGGCTTTACCTCCAAAGACCTCGGCTATATGTTTCTCGTCATGGGCTTGATCGCTGCCGCGGTACAAGGCGGGCTGATCGGAAGAATGGTCAAGCAGCTAGGGGAAGCAAGTGTCCTCGTCATTGGGATGATTCTTTACGGCATTGGCTTTTTCGCCATTCCGCTATCGGGTAACTTTTGGGTGCTGGCGCTGATCCTCTCGTTGTTCGGAGCGGGACAAGGGATGATCAGAGCGACGGCCACAGCAATGATCACCCAACGGACAACGCAAGGCCAAGGCGTGACGAGTGGAGCAATCAGCTCGATGGACAGCCTTGGACGTATCTTGGGTCCATTAGCTGGTGGAGCGGTTTACCAAGTCTCCCACAGCGGTCCGTTCTTCCTCGGAGGGGTCTTGATGGTATTGCTCCTCCTCTGGTTCGTCAGCAGCTATCGTCGCCTGCCAGAACCAAGCACACAAGCACAATCGTAAGCTATACAAAAAGAAGCACCGCCAGCTTTCCACTATTTGCTGGCGGTGCTATTTTTATTGCAGCCTACTGTTCCTGTAGCTCCATCCACGCCGAAAAGGTTACATCTATCTCCAGCTGCACCTGATCGATCGCTTGTTGCCAAGCTACTAACTGCTCGTAATCGACTCCTTCACTCTGGAGCAAGGCCGTCAGTTCACCTTTTCTTCCTTCTAATGACGCTATTTTTTGTTCAAGCTCTGCCAACTTGTATAGATTCGGACGTTTGGCTGTTGCATTCGTCACGACCGTCTCTTGGACTTGCTTGACCGCTGGCTGCTTTTGCTCTATTTCCTCCGGCTTACTGGCACGAGCACCGATCCTCTGTTTTTGCTTTTCCCTTGCTTCCTCATACGAACCCACATCGTGAACAAGCCGCTTATTTTCCACCCAAAACACACCATCTACCATCTTTTGCAGGAAATAGCGATCATGCGAGATGATAAACAAAGACCCGCGAAAATCCGCCAGCGCTTCCTCCAATGTTTCTCGCGCTTCAATATCCAGATGGTTGGTCGGTTCATCCAGAATGAGCAGGTTGATTTCCTGATGCATCATTTGGGCCAAGCGCAGTCGCATCCGCTCTCCGCCACTTAACTGCCCGATCCGCTTGAAAACTTGTTCGCCGTAAAACATAAACCGTGCCAGCAAATGTCTTGCTTCCGGCTCCGTCACTCTGGCTACCTCACGGAAAACGTCAATCAGCCGCTGGTTTTGATCCCCTTCCAAAGCTTGCTGTGACAAGTAGCCTACCTTAACGCTGCTGCCAATTTTAAGCGTACCTGCGTCTGGCTCAACCTCTCCCAGCAGCATGCGAATCAGCGTAGATTTCCCGCAGCCATTTGGTCCAAGCAGCGCTTTTCGCTCGCCATAGCGCAATAAAAAGCTAGCGTCCGAAAACAACTGTTTTCCTCCAAATGTTTTCTGTACCCCCGTCGCTTTCAGCACATCCTGCCCGCTTCGGTCAGTTTTCATAAACTGCAAGCCCATGCGATCCGCTTCCATTTTCGGTCGCTCGATACGCTCAATCCGCGCCAGCGCTTTTTCCATGCTTTTTGCCCTTCGGTGAAAAGCCTCGTTCGGCGGATTGGAGCGATTGCCCCACTCCTTGAGCCTTTTGATCGTCTCTTTCATTTTCTTGATCTGCTTCTGCTGTTCCTGATAAGCGGCAAACTGGCGCAGCAAACGCTCTTCACGTTCCGTAGCGAACGCGCTGTAATTGCCGATATAGAATTCGGCTTCTCCTCCGTCCACATGATAGACAGACGTGACGACGGCATCCAAAAAATAACGGTCATGGGAGATAATTAAGATCGTCCCCTGATAATTTTTTAAAAACTCCTCTAGCCACTCCATCGACTCCACATCCAAATGGTTGGTCGGCTCATCCAAGAGCAGGACATCGCTTTGCTGGCAGAGTAGCTTTGCAAGACCAGCCTTCGTCTTTTCCCCACCGCTGAGTTGAGCAAAAGGTGTCGCTAACAGCTCAGAACTAACTCCCAAGCCCTGTGTCACCTGGGTCATTTTCGTCTCCCACTGATAGCCATCCAGTTGTTCAAATTCATCTTGCAGCTTTTGATAGCGCAGCATGAGGCGGTTTAGCTCTTGTTCATTTTCGTAAAGCAATCCCATCTGCTGCTCGAGCTCGCGCAGCTGCTCCTGCAGCTTGATGACGTCTGCAAAAGCGCTGGCTACAACATCCGCCCCCGTCCACTCAGCCGGATACTGCGGCGTTTGCGGCAGGTACGCCCATATCGTTCCTTTTGCCCGAAAAAGCTCACCAGAATCGGGGCTTTCGATACCTGCCAGCAGCTTGAACAACGTAGTTTTGCCTGCTCCATTCGGTCCGACGATCCCGACTCGTTCTCCTGCTTTTATTTCCAATGTAATATCTTGTAAAACCGGATCTGCTCCGTACGATTTCTGCAATTGCTGTGTTGCGATAATAATCATGATTATTTCCTCCTCGAAATGTGGGTAACGGTTCAAAATAATGGATTTCCTGGTGGCCCCGGCACAATTTTGAGACCACACCGCACGTGCAAGTGGACGCAAAAAAGCCGCAGGCCATTACCTGCGGCATCGTGAAAGGGACCGACCTTACGTCAGTTACCCATTATAGACAAGAACAAACCGCCCCTGATCGATGCATGGTACGCCTATGGAAACTCCGTTCAGTTGTATGCGCAAAAAAGGACAGACTGGTCCCGTTGAATGTAAAATCATGCGTCATACTGGAAGTTTCTACCACAAACCATGCTTGCAGAGTTCCGAACACGTACACACACCTCCGTTTCTCAAGGGATAGGAAATCACAACCATATCTTACATCAGGAGTCACACAAAAACAAGAGGGCCTGCTAAGTACTCCCATTAGCAGACCCTATACGTCTTTTACCCGATTTTCTTATCGACTTCCGTTGCCTTCTGTGGCAAACAGCGGCTTCTTCGTCTCTGCATCCAGAAAGATAATCGTCGTGTAAGGTGGCAGCTTCACTTTTGCCGCCAAATACGGATAGGAAATCACTTGCGGGTACATTCTTCCCGGATCAGGCAGCGTTTGTTTGACATACACAAAAACCTGCTCCCAGCTCTGCTCGACTTTGGTTACTTGCAGTCCGTAGCCAGGATTCGGTGAGGGACCACGTGCGATGACATATAGATCTCCCTGCTTGTGAATGCCTTGCTGTTCTTTTACCGAGTCAATAAATGAACGTTCCTGTTCCGTCAGCTTATCGGCATCGACAAGCGTAAAGGCACTCTCTTCACCGGCCATCACAATTTCCACCGCCTTTTTCTCGGCATTCCACGTGATTTGATGTCCGGCCTGTTCTGCCATCCATCTCAACGGCACATACACTTGCTTGTCACGCACGATTGCGCCCTGCCCATCTTGCAGCGACTTGCCATTTAACGCTACTTTTCCTGTAGCGAGTTGAAAAGTCAGCGTACCTTTTGCCAGCTTCATTTCTCCATTCGTTGCATCTTGTTTCCAAGTACCTTTTAAAATCCGGCTCGCATCCTCGGCAGATACATAGGTGCGCTGCTGGACGAGAATCGGTGCTTTTGCCAAGGAAGATTGCTCTCCGTTAACCAGTATCGCAGTTGTCGCTGTTTGTGCTGTGCTAGCGCCTGCCGCGTGCACAGGGTAAGCCGCCAACATCTGAAGTGTCAGTGCAACAGCCAAAATCGATTTGCCTTTCATTGTTGTTCCTCCATCCCTGATTATCATTTTCGTCATTCTTTACTTGTTAGACATAGGTTTCCTCTGATTCGTTTCACTATGACTGAGATTGGCGAGAGATTAGTGCAAAAGCCAATTTCCCATGACCAGAACAACCGGGATGGACAAGAGCGCCAGCAAGGTGGAACAAACCGTCGTCATAGCCCCCATCTCCTCATCCGCCGCATAGCGCCCGAACAAGATCGAGGCTAATGTCAGGGTGGGCATTGCTACTTGCACAAGGGAAACGCTGACGATATCGCTGTCGATTGAAAAAACGGACAAAAGAAACGCCGTCATCAGCGGAAAAACAACTAATTTAAACGCGAGTGGCATACTCAAAAGCTTCAATGACACTTGCGGTTTGTTGCGCAAAAACATAGGCAAGAGCATACCAATGTACATCATGGCTAACGGAGAGGCGAGCTTGGACAGCGTTCCAAACAGCTGCTTCACAGGCTCAGGGGGCACAAACCCGATGATGGCAGAACCGAGTCCAAATACAATCGCAATCATCGGAATGTTGATGAGTGTTTTTAACCCTTTCAAGGAAAAGCTTCCTTTTTCCTGGAGCATCATTACGCCTACTGTCCATAGCACAACATCCACGCCTGCGTCGAAAATAGCTGCCAAGAGTGCCCCTTTAGGCCCAAACAATGCCGCACAAAGCGGCAAACCGATGAAGCCTGTATTCCCCAAGCCGGACAAGAGCGCAATCTCCCGACGCTTTTTCACAGGAAGCGGAAGTGCACGCGCCCCTAACCAGCCGATAAAAATGCCCAGGCAGTTTAGGATGATCGAAATGAAGAATATTGCAAAAATTTGGTATAAAATTTGTTGATCAATGGTTGTCTGAAAGATCCCGTCTAAAATGATGCACGGCATGGCAACGTTCACAATAATCGTGATGACGAGCTGGCGGGAGTCCGCAGTCAAGGGTTGCCGGTAGCCGATTAAGCTACCGATCCCAATGATGACGGCCATGATGAGGATGGACTGCTGCAACGTTTGTAGTTCCATGCTGCCCTCCTGCCTACATTTCTACCGGAAGCCATTCGAGTCCCGTCGGCTCCCCTTTTTCACATGTTCTTAGCAAATCTCCGCACAAAGGAACAACCTGCTCAAGCGGAACACACCAGGAAAGGGGAAAGGTAACCTCACTACCCTCGATGACGAGCGTGGACATCACCGCCGATTGCTTGTCTGCCGCAAGTACAAAGTGCTGCTCAGCCGGCTCGTGTTCTTTCCATTGCACCAATACTTTGCCGTTGTTCCCGCCTGCTACGACCAAATCCACATGGTCTCCATACGCTGCGTGAACCAACGTCCGTGTGACTCCATCCAGCTGGGCGATTTCCTTCAGCACTTCATGCCAAGCTACATGCTTTTGCTCCATTCCACTTCCATCTGTATACATACGCCAGTCGTTTAACATGTTGGTTGACTCCTTTTGTCGGTGCGCTCTCCTATGAAGAACAAGCACGTCATTGCTTGTAGGCCTTTCAATTCGTACTAATTGTACGCTTCTTGACGAGGAACCTCAACCTCTACTTCTGCGCCAAGTTTCCTCTCATGCACATAGCCACCGCATGAATGGAGAAACTTAAAAGAGATAACAAGTATAACGTTACTGTAGTGGTGGGGAGGAAACAGGAGAAAACGCTCAGCTTCTTGTCCCACCCGCTGTGGGATTCACTGCCCGCCTCCATGCAAAAAGCGAAACCGCGTCCAAAGTGGTCATTCCAGGTTGTAATTCAGAGGTGGACGCTTAAAGACGTGTTTCGCTTTTTGCATTCCGTCTCGGTCGGTGTACCAAAGATCTTCGCTGTTTTCTCCTGTTTCCTCTGCGAGCTTTCCGTGTTTACTCCGCTTTTTAAAGCTTTGAAAGAATGAAGGAAAGTTACGACAGAGAAGAATATTTCCAGACGTAGCGATTTGTGGAGTCCTACCAAGCGGAGAAGAGATTTGCGGGCAACAGAAACGCAACCGTGCCCCTACGTCGAAGCGGCTACCACTTTTGCGTTTCCCCGCAAATCCCTTCGGAGCGGACAGTCTCACCCCCCAGCAGGACGGAGCCTGGAGCCTAGACTGGAAATATTCTTCTCTTCACCGCAGCTGCATAGATCCCAATTCAAAGTAATCAAATAGGATTTAACAATTTAAAGATTGACAAAGGCATGAACGACCACTACTATGAATCCATGAAATCCGATTAACATAAAGGGGATTACAACATGAAAAAAGTCATTCTGTCTACCTTACTATCTTGTCTGCTACTGGGAATGGTTGGCTGCAGCACTTCCGGTTCACCTTCTCAGCCGAATAATACGACTCCGCCTGCTGATCAAGCAGCTTCGCAAAATTTGCTGGAAAAAGTGAAAGCCGAGAAGAAACTCGTCATTGGTACGGAAGGTACATACTCTCCGTTTACGTACCATGATCAGTCGGGCAAATTGACAGGCTATGATGTGGAGGTTGTCACGGAGGTTGCCAAGCGGCTCGGTGTAGAGCCTGTATTCCAGGAAACCCAGTGGGATGCCATGTTTGCGGGGCTTGACTCCAAGCGCTTTGACGTCATTGCCAACCAGGTAGGAATCCGTCCTGATCGTCAGGAAAAATACGATTTCTCCAAGCCATATACGATTTCCCGCGCGGTTTTGGTTACACACAAGGACAACGAAACTGTCAAAGAATTTAAAGATATTAAAGGTTTGAAAGCTGGACAATCCATGACCAGCAACTACGCTGATCTCGCACGCTCCAATGAGGCAGAAATCGTCGGTGTAGACAACTTCAATCAAGCGATTGACCTGATTGCACAAAAACGTGTGGACGTCGTGATCAACGATAATTTGTCGGTGCTTGATTTCCTGAAGCAAAAACCGGATACGCCAATCAAAGTCGTGGCGAAAAATGCAGACGGCCAACCAACCGCTTTCATGTTCCGTAAAGGAAGCACAGAACTGACTGATGCGATTAACAAGGTGCTCGATGAGATGCAGCAGGACGGCACTCTTTCCAAAATTTCCGTCAAATGGTTCGGCGAGGATATCACGAAGTAATTCTTAAACCTGAAGAAAACCTTTATCGAGGAAAACGCAAGGGGGAGCGACCGCGTTTATGCGGTAAGTTTTCATGCGCCTAAGAATTTAAATAAATTCTTAGGCGTTGACAAAATTGTCTGTCCCTTTTAGTATGATCCTATTCAATTTCACATCGGTTTAGTGGGGGTTAATTTATGAAAAAACTATTATTTTCCCTTCTCGCTTCCACTCTGTTAGTCGCATTGGCAGGTTGCGGTTCGTCTTCAACGGGACAGCCACCGCAAAATAGTGCCGCTCCTGCCCCAACAGAAGAGAAAAAAGAACAAAACTTGTTGGAAAAAGTAAAGGCCGAAGGTAAAATTTTGATCGGAACCGAGGGCACGTACGCGCCGTTTACGTTCCACGATCAGTCTGGCAAGCTGACGGGCTATGATGTAGAGGTCGTGACAGAGGTAGCGAAGCGCATCGGTGTAGAGCCTGTTTTTCAAGAAACACAATGGGATGCGATGTTCGCTGGACTTGACTCCAAGCGCTTTGATGTCGTAGCGAATCAGGTAGGTATTCGCCCTGATCGCCAGGAAAAATACGATTTCTCCAATCCATACACCGTATCCACAGCGGTCCTCGTCACTCATAAAGACAACACGACCGTAAAAGGCTTCGAGGATATTAAAGGTCTGAAAGCAGCGCAAACACTGACGAGCAACCTCACAGATATCGCGAAGAAAAACGGAGCGGAAATCGTCGGTGTGGAAGGCTTTAACCAAGCGATTGACTTGCTTGTTTCCAAGCGTGTAGACATTACGATCAACGACGGGATTTCCCTGTTGGACTTCATGAAGCAAAAGCCTGATGTTCCTATCAAAATCATCGCAAAAGATCCGAACGTAGCGAAAAACGGCTTCCTCTTCCGTAAAGGCAGCACAGAGCTGGTTGATGCATTCAACAAAGCACTGGATGACATGGCGAAAGATGGTACCCTCGCAAAAATATCAGAGAAATGGTTTGGTGCAGATGTCTCTAAATAGCTTCTTTGAAAACCCAGAACGCCTGAACCGATGGATCGATATCGCGCAAAGCTCCTTTCTTCCTCTATTGAAAGGAGCCTTGCTCTATTCTTTGACAATCGCCATCGCATCCTTTTTCATTGGTCTGATCATTGCGGTTCTCACTGCGCTGGCACGTCTATCCGGCATAAAGCCGCTGATTGCCATCGCCCGCTTTTATGTATCGATCATTCGCGGTACTCCTTTATTAGTCCAATTGTTCATCATTTTTTACGGCTTGCCGAGCATCGGCTTGATGATCGACCCGATACCGTCGGCAATCATCGGCTTCTCTCTCAGCGTCGGTGCCTACTCCTCCGAGGTGGTACGTGCCGCGATCTTGTCCATTCACAAAGGGCAATGGGAAGCAGCCTACTCCCTGGGGATGACCTACTGGCAAGCACTGCGCAGAGTCGTGCTCCCACAGGCAGCTCGCGTCTCCATTCCTCCTTTGTCCAACTCGTTTATTAGTTTGGTCAAGGATACTTCCCTGGCTTCAGTCGTTCTGGTACCAGAGATGTTTCGCAAAGCCCAAGAAGTCGTCGCTGCGACATATGAGCCGCTGCTGGTCTATGCGGAAGCGGCCCTTATTTACTGGGTGATTTGCTTCGTACTCTCCATTTTCCAGGATCGCATCGAAAACAAGCTGGACCGTTATGTCTAAAAAGCAGGTGAAAACGCATGATTACGATCACGGATGTGCATAAACAATTCAACACCTTACATGTACTCAAAGGCATTTCCCTCTCGGTAGAAAAAGGAAAAGTAGTCGTTATCATCGGTCCTTCTGGCTCCGGGAAAACAACCTTGCTTCGCTGCCTGAATGCACTTGAGGTTCCGACCAGCGGCAGCGTCCAGATCGGCGACGTCAAGCTGGACTTCTCCAAAAAAGTAGAGAGAACGAGTATTCCGAAGCTGCGGAAGCAGACTGGCATGGTGTTTCAAAACTACAATCTGTTCCCGCACATGACAGCCGTTGAAAATGTGATGGAGGGGCCTATCACTGTCAAAAAAGAAGACAAAGAAAAAGCGCGTGCGAAAGCCGCTGCTCTCCTGACAAAAGTAGGTCTCGGTGACAAGCTGGACCATTTTCCTGCACAGTTGTCAGGCGGACAGCAGCAGCGCGTAGGTATTGCCCGCGCACTGGCGATGGACCCGCAAGTCATGCTATTTGACGAGCCTACTTCCGCTCTCGACCCGGAGCTCGTTGGCGAAGTGTTGAAGGTGATGAAGGAGCTTGCCCAGGAAGGAATGACGATGATCGTCGTCACGCACGAGATGGGGTTTGCCCGGGAAGTTGCCGACGAGGTTATTTTCATGGACCAAGGCGTCATCGTCGAGCGAGATACACCCTCCCATTTGTTCGCACAGCCGCGTGAGGAACGCACACGTCAGTTTTTGCAGCATTTGAAGTAATGACCAGAAAAAAGACTCTGTCTCTTTGTATAAGAGCACAGAGTCTTTTCTCTACTATGAAGCCTTACTCATCAAGGAAGGCAATTACGAGAAAAATGATGATGAGAATCCAAAGGAAACCGCCCCCAAAAAAGCCACCGCGATTGCAACCCATAATCTTCCTCTCCTCTCGTTGAGATCAGATGGACGCACCGATCTGCTGGCAAGGATCAGTACTGCATTCAGCTTATGACAACCGCATCTCTCCTGTATGGATGCCTGTCTATTCCAGCGATCAAAAAGGAAAAAACGGGTGCCTGCCCCTCAGCATTTATACAAATAACCTAAAATTAACAAATGCTTCATGTTCTCTCTACTCTTCCTTAACATCAGACATCTATCATGAATGTGTCAGACCCTACGATGGACATTACGTCCTCCATTTCCGCCCGAATAGCCCCCTTCTACATCGGGCGGGCTTTTTTTCATTGCCGCAAACCTATAAAATATGGATAAATAGACCATTTTAGCGGAGAGAGGGATTATTCGTGGAAGAGTATAAACAGGCGTTAGCGCAATATATTGACGCTACTAATACACATGACTTTGCCAATGTAGAAAAAGTGCTCCATCCGAATGCCATTTACTGGTTTTCTGACAAGACTTGTACATCCATGAGCGAGATCCGCGCTTACTTTGAAAATGCATGGCATCTGATCAAAGATGAAGTCTATGGGGCTACGGATGTCCAGTGGATTGCTGTCGATCAAAGATCCGCAAGCTGTGTATATACGTATCAATATCAAGGCTATTACAACGGGGAATTCGTCACGGGAAGTGGCAGAGCCACGAATATCTTTACAAAAACAGAGACAGATGAATGGAAGCTCATTCATGAGCATTTGAGCGGCAAAGTTGAGTAAGCCCAAAAATAAAAGCCTCGCTAGGAAGCAAGGCTTTCTTGGTAAGTCGAGACCCCTCGTGAAAGGGGTCTCGTATTGTTTTTTATCGACTAAAAAGGGATTCGCTCTGAATGAATCACATACTGATGCTGAGCAGCCCAGTCTTGGAGACCATCCCAGAATGCTTCGCAAGCGGTAACGATTTTTGCTGGATCAGTCAAATCTCCCGCCATTACCAAAATGGCTACCTGATCGAATCCAGCCGGACGATTCGGCAATTCCAGCGCTTCCGGCAAAACCTTGGCCCCTGTCGAGTAAAGCTTCCTGTTGTGCAGCCCGATCAACATTGCACCGTATTGGGCAAACTGCATGGCCAAGTAGGGCAGATAGGTATGTGGGCCGTTTAGATTTACGTTTCGCAACTTGCCGATAAACTCGTACATTTCCCCTACGAGAATACCGTTGATTCCCTCTGTGAAATCTTCCTGCGATGGTGATTCTGCTGCTTTTTTGAGCGTTTCAAAAAAGCCCTTTGGATCATATAGACTCAGCGGAGAAAAAAATGGGCCATGTGTCAGCGGCCAATCATCCTCGACAGTAGCGGCAGTGTTCAGCAAAACATCTGCACTGCATACATTGACTTCAGCCTTCCAAGGTCCCGCTGACCATTCGTAGCTAAATTCTATTTCTTCCCCTGATTCTTCTAGTACGCAAAACATCTCGATATCCGAATAAGGGCCGTCTGTCCCTCGAGAAATGGAACCATACACCCCAATGGCGAGAACTTTTTCTTTGTACACTTCATGCAATCGCGCAGCAATTTCTTGGCAGGTTTGAAATCGTTCACTTCGAGAAATTTTTACAGGTCCATTCATGTTCATTGACGTCCATCTCCCTTGCTATATTTTGGGGTGAGCTGACACAAATACATGAATGGAGGACCTCGGGATTAACGGGGGACTTTTTTTGGATGCATGTAAACTTCCTCCCATCGACCAGATCGTAAGGCTCGTAATGATATGCATTTTACCAAGGAAAGGAAAATCTTACGAGTGATTTTTATTTGTGGTGGAAGCATGGGCGTTGTCAATAGCCGATTGAATATACGCTTGTAGTGTATCGATGAAGGTACGAGCGGCGAACCCCATATATTTGTCCGTGCGATAGATCAGACAGATGTCTTGGCTGGGTGTGGGACTCACGAGGTTGATGATCGCAATCCCGTCGTCGTTTACGTTTTGCAGCAATAAGCTAGGCAGGATACAGCCCCCGATCCCCTTTTTTACAAGAGTCAATAGAGACAGGAGTGTGGTCGTTTCGATAGGAGGCTGCAAGCGAAAGCCTTCCTGTAGGCAATAGCGATTGATGAGCTGTCTCGCTTGATGATCTGGCGGAAACATCACCATTTTCACATCTTGAAGCTGCTCAAATTTGATTGCCTTTTCCTTGGCAAGTGGATGTGCGGTATGAACCGCCAGTGCGAACTCTTCATGAAACAGTGGAATGACAGTGATTCTCTCATCCGGCTCAGGTAAAACAGTCACGCCCAAATCAATCTCGCCGGATATGATTTGCTCCACGATTCTTGTAGACTCAATGACGGATAAGGATGTTTTCGGATACAAGCGGTGGAATTCTACAAGAAGAGCATCAAACAACAAGTCAGCATCTCCAGGCAAGACACCGATCGTGAGCGTGCCTCCTTCGTTGTTTTTCATGGCAGCAATCGCTTCTCGTGCGTAGTCGATATGGGAAAAAACATGCCGACTCTGTTCCAGCAATACCTTCCCTGCTTCCGTCAAGGCGATTCGCTTGCCCAAACGGTCAAACAGCGGGACACCCAGCTCACTCTCTAAAAACTTGATTTGCTGGCTGAGATTGGACTGCGAGGTACACAGCTTTTCTGATGCCCGGGAAAAATGCATTTCTTCACATATTGCCATAAAATACTCCAATTGCCTGAGCTCCATTGCCTCACCTCTTACGCCTATTATCATTTTTACTAATCATTCTAATCGGAAAAGTATGATTGTTGCGATTTCCCCTACGACGTACACTTTAGTTGACGGTAAGATCACTGTCAATCATAGGAAAATGATAGGGAGGTTTTGTCTCATGTCTCAAAGCATGATCACTACAGCCACATCCGTTCGTCAAATTGGCCTGCAACAGATTCCCATGATTCCTGAGGAGCTATTGGATGTTCAATCCCCCGCTTTTTCAAATACACTTCGCTGGAATATCGGCCACATCGTCTTTTGTTTTCAGCATTTCCTATCCATCGGCTTGCCCTACCAGTCCGACCTGCCCGCTTCTTACGCTACTCTTTTTCAGACGGGAACGAAGCCCTCTGACTGGACGACTGCACCACCCTCGAAAGATGAGCTGATTCACTATTTGTCTGTACAGCTAGAACTGCTGTCCTCCGTCACCCCTGCTGAGCTAGAGGCAGCTTTGCCAGCCCCCATTACAATGGGTCCCTTCCAGTTTACAACGGTTGGAGAAGTCTTTAACTTTGCCGTCATGCACGAGTCCATCCATCTGGGGATCATCTCGAGCATGGTAAAAGTCGTAGCACAGGAAGCAACAGCAAAGTAATGGCAAAAAAACGAGACCTTCGAATGGTCTCGTTTTTTTCGTTTATTCGAACCGAGTGAACTTTTCTTCGGCAGGTGTGCGCGTGCGTGCTGCTGGTACATTTTCCTGATCGAAAAAACCGAGGTGCAGGAAACCAACGATTTTCTCTCCTGGCGCAACCCCCAAGATGGCGTGTGCCTTCGGGTCCCAGTTGTGCGCGTTTGTTTTCCAGACGACACCTAGTCCACGCTCCCATGCGAGCAACTGGAAGTTTTGAATGAGAGCAGCCGTCGCACTGAAATCTTCTTCCCATTGTTTCTGGCGCGGATCTTCTTTCATGATAACGACCAAATAGGCTGCCGGTTGGTTGTACATGTCTCTGCGCGCCTGATGGGCCTCTGGAGGATAGCAAGTGATCAACTTCTCTACAAACGCTTCTTTTTTCTCTGAAGATACAAACATAAATCTCCACGGCTCACGAACACCATGGTTTGGCGCGTACACTGCGTCATTCAACAGCTCCAGAACAAGTTCTTCGGACACAGTATCTGGTTTATAATCTTTTTTAATAGAGCGGCGCTCTCGAATGATTTTGGCAATGGACACAACGGTCACCCTCTTCTCTTAGACTTTCACACTTTGATAATGGTTATCAGTCTTATTCAGAACATATGTTATCGCTAACACTCGGCAAAATCAAGTAAGAAGTAAACGAAACTGCACACCACGCTTACAGGGATATGGTAAACTTTTGGACGAGGAGGGATGTAGATTGGACGAACAGCGCCCAGCTCTCATAAAGCCCGGATTTTTCAGTATCGATGCGCCAGCAGACAGGCGACGCAACGAATTTGACTTTCATAATGAAGCACTGCTTTTCCACCAGCAGCCAGTCGATTTTGTTTTTTTTGGTGATTCCATCACGCATTGGTGGGATCTCGCTACCTTTTTTGGCCGGTCGGGTCAGACGATCGTCAATCGTGGAATCGGCGGTGACACTACCGAACAGGCCCGCAGACGTTTTGCCGCGGATGTCCTTCAATTGAAGCCACGTTACGTGGTGATCATGATCGGGATTAACAATACGTGGGCGTTGGATACATTCTTGCCTTCCGACCGACTGACACCCCAAGAAATTTGCCAGCAAGTGACAAGTGATGTAGAAGCAATGGTGCATGCGGCTCTCGAGCAAGGCATTCAGCCCATTCTTTGTTCCCTCTTGCCTACTTGTATGGACCGATACGCACGCAACCGTGAGCGAAACGAGCTCGTCGTCGCTATCAATGAACGTTTTCAAGCTTTTGCAAAACAAGCAGACTGTCTGTATGTCGATTATCACTCCCGCATGACGGACGCAGATGGCATCACACTGCGCAAGGAATTGGCTGACGACGGGCTTCATCCGCATGTCCTCGGCTACCAGCTCATGGCGACCGTTCTGCGCGATACACTTTCTGCACATGACATCCCACTTGGCACACCATCGTGAATGAAAAAAGGATGCGGCTTCTTATGCCCATCCTTTTTTGCTGCTTATTCCGGTCGACGGTCCGTCAGCCAATGTCCACCTGCGATTTTGCCTACTGATGCCATCAAAACAGACAAATGGGACGTGCCATCAATGCCTAAATACTCGTTCATGTCATGATCCATCCAGTGACCAATCGTCGTTACCCCTAGCCCCAGTCCGTTTGCTACCAAATGCAGGTTCTGCGACACGTGCCCGGAATCCCACCAAATATAGCGGTACGCACGCTCTTTGTATTTGTCTTTCGTGCGATCCACCATCGCTGTCCAAACAAAATTGACAGCAGCCCGTCTCGTCACCTCTTGTTCTTCGGTGAACAGATAGGCGATCTCGGATGTGTCTTCTCTCTTCAGTCCCTCCAAGCACCAATTCTGTACATCCAGGTGATACAGACCTTTCTCCAGTCCCTCCACGTTGTTAATCATCAGGTACGTCTCAATCGGATACAAGGCACCTGCAGACGGAGTCGTGCGTAATTGATAGTCTCCCATATCATCTGTGATGCCCTGTGTACCCCACAGCAGGAGATTCAATTCGTTAAGTGTCATGGGCTGCTTCAAGAAATTACGCTTGGATCTTCGATTGGCGAGGACCTCCCACAAATCCACGGACGCTGGAAACTCCGGCTTGCCCAAGTCAATGCGGGTAAATACCTCTTCATAGCGCAAATACGTCGCCGGTCTTTTCGAAAAATCGTAACGAGAGGCCCAGCCTTTTTCCAGCTCGCCCACCCGGTAAGAGGTCGCCTCGATAAATTCATTTGCAATTCGCTGCCATTCGGGATGCATCTATGTTCCTCCTCGTATTTTCTTGGTGGTGATGCCTTTTACTATACGAAGCTCTTTTCCATTAGTAAAACAATGATTTATAATATTTTTCATTAGAGAAAACTAATGAAAGGAACAAGGAGACATGACGCTTACCCAACTGCAAGTGTTTGTCGCCGCAGCAAAAGCTGGAAGCTTTACGCGGGCAGCAGAAGAAATCGGCTTTACGCAATCCGCCGTCTCGCAAATGATTCAGGCCCTGGAAAAAGAGCTAGGCGTCAGTCTTTTTCAGCGAAGTCGCAGCGGGATCACTCCGACGAGCATCGGAGAGCGAATGCTTGGGCACGCTCGCGACATTTTGAACATCACATCCTGCATGACGGAGGAAGCAAACGTGGCACGCGGGATTGCGTCCGGCACCCTGCGCATTGCCTCGATCCCCAGCGTTGCCTCCCGCTTCTTGCCCGGACTTTTGGGCGACTTTCGCAAGCGGTTTCCGGCCGTGGACATCCTGCTTTTGGAAGGCGATAGTGATGAAATTAGCAACTGGCTGCACAGCTCGGTTGTTGACATTGCCTTTACCGTTTTGCCTGATAAGGAAATGCAAACGTTGCCGCTCTTGCAAGACGAAATGATGGTCATTTTGCCAGATACCCATCCGTTAAAAGACAGTCAGACCCTTCGTTTTTCCGAAATCGCGGAGCGTTGTTTTATCATGCCAAAGGATGGCTGCATCCGAAAAATGCTGCAAGAGAATCACATCAATCCAACAGTTACGTTTGAAGTGCGTGAGGTGTATACGATTTTGACCATGGTTCAGGAGTATATCGGCGTCACCATCATGCCTGAGCTGTACATGCCACCTGTCATCCCCAAGGTTGTAGCGATCCCTCTGTCACCCCCGATTACAAGGGAAGTGGTGCTCGCGGTGCGCAACTGGCAGTCGATCTCCCCGCTCACGGCAGAGTTCGCCGTTCACAGCCAGCAATATGTAAAAGGCATGGACTTCACGCCAACGAGCAAGTAGCCACACGAACAAAGCCCTCGCCTATTGGGGGGATTGGCGGGGCTTTTTGTGTACAAGATGCTCTGTTAGCCATTTTTCAAATTTATTGGCACTCATGATTTCATGGGTAATAAATTCACCATGATAAAACAAGCCAAAGGTCGTCCATATGACAGGCGCGTTCTGTGCTGCTTCTCTCGTTGTCAACCTGTACGCATGAAAGGGGACACTTTTCGCTTCCGCTACTTTTCTCAGCTCTTCCAAAACACCAACAGCAAATGGACACTGTGCTGTGTAATAAATGGTGACACCTTTCTCCTTTGAAGAAGTCGTTCCTGTTTTCTTAAAGGACGGCATAGCAGCTTGTCCATTCCATTTCCATGCCACTAATTGAAAATACGGTTCTGCTTGGTCTGCCAGTTCAAACCCCATATGTTCAAAAAAACGTCTCTCACTCAAATACGGGTACTTGTTCTTCCCTACGATATGAACGATTCCGTCCATGCCTCGTTTGATGGCATCTTCCTTGCAATGATGCAACAATTGTTTCGCATACCCGTTCTCTTTATATCTGCCAGACACCCACAAGCAGTTGATATACATATAATTGGGCGCTTCAATAGGAACCCATGCCATTTCCGCAGGCAAGTATTCAATAAACACTTTTGCCCGCTCATCCAAGCGATAAAAAACCAATCCTTCATCCATTCGCTCTGTCAGCCACTTCTTCTTCTCGGCTACTGCATTCTCGTATTGTTTTGCACCTAATGCACAGCATATGTGCTCCGTTTCTATATTCTTTTTCGTGATTTCTATATACCCCATTTTCTTCCATCCCCACCTTTCCTCTGCTTTTATCTCATATTGCGGACGATTTGACCCAGTCTTTCGATGCCGGATTCCAAATCGGCGATCGACGAGTACCCATACGACAGCCGCACATATCCTTCTTGCGTCTCCCCGTAAATATTGCCCGGATTCAGCAGAATGCCCTGGCGTTTCGCTGCTGTAAAGAGCTCCATCATCGAGAGCTTTTCGTTCATTTTCAGCCAGATGAAAAATCCTCCGGCAGGCACTTCCCACGTCGCGAGTTCACTCATGTGCTTCGTAAGCGCCCGGATGGCAGCCGCTCGTCTCGTAACAAGCTGCTCTCTGACCTTGTGCATATGCTTTTCATACAAGCCACTCGCCAGCCACTCCTCCGCCACACGTTGCGATAGAGAGCTGACACCGTAGTCCGTCTGCATCTTGATATCGGCCAGACGTTCGATAACTGGCTCAGGCCCCACTACCCATCCAATCCGCAAGCCGGGGGTCAGTGTCTTGGACAGGCTCCCAATGTACAGGACATGTCCATGTTTATCTCTTGCCTTGAGCGGCAGCGGTGGAGGCTCTTTCGTCCACAGCTCGCGGTAAATGTCATCCTCGATAATCGGCAGACGCTCTTCTTCACATACCCGCAGCAGCTCCAGCCGGCGTTTTTCTGTCATCAGGATGCCTGTTGGATTATGAAAGCAAGGATTGGTGTACAGAATCGCACCATGCTCCTGTTTTCGCCTCGCATAGATCGCCTGTGCAATCATCCCCTGGCGATCCATCGGCAATCCCGCAAGCTCCATCCCCGCCGACTGGAACACATGCAAGGAATTGAGATACGAAGGCTGTTCCAAAAACACGGTTGAACCTCGATGCAATAACCCGACCGAAATCAGCTGGAGCGCCTGCAATGCACCAGACACGATTAAGACAGAAGACGGTGAAGCTGCAATTCCTTGTCGTCCGACATAATCACTGACCGCTTGGCGCAGGGGGAGGTACCCTCTCGGCTCTTCATATCCAAATCCGCTTAGATTCCTCGTCACCCGCTCCATGACTTGCTTCATCGCATCGACTGGAAACATGTCTGGGGAGAGCTCGCCTTTGCTCAGCTGAATCAGGTCTGCCTGGAATTCACGCTTATTGATTTCTTGAACCGCCGTCATGCTTGGCTTGTGCAATCCAGATCGGACATACTCACTCCAATCCGGAGGTGGTGTCGTAGCCAACAGTGTCCAGGTGTTGTTGACGACGACAGTGCCCATCCCCAGCTTTCCCTCGATCAACCCGTCTGCGGTCAACTCCTCCAATGCCGCAATGACCGTGCTCCGATTGACCTCGAACGATTGTGCCAATTCGCGTTGGCTGGGGATTTTGCTGCCAATCGGCCATTCTCCTGTCGAAATTTTTTCTTTGATAAAATCAATAATTTTCCGATATTTCGGCAACCGTTTCTCTCTGTGCAACCTGATCGATCCCCTTTGTCTTCCTCATCTTTGTAGGTAAAAGTGGTTGGTTTTTTTGATAGCCGAGTGGTTGCAGATATTTTACCACTTCTTGATTACCATGAAAAAGAAAGAAGAAGCAGTGAATAGCTGGTTGGTTTTTTCATTCAAAGGAGGGAAGTTATCTTGTTTCATCATGTCAGAAGTCGTATTTTCGCTGCACATGCCATCAGCATTTTGTTATGGGCCTCGGCCTTTGCTGGTATTCGCGTTGGGCTGCAAGCCTACTCGCCGGAGCATCTGTCGCTGCTTCGCTTTCTGATCGGCTCTCTTTTTCTCGGGATACTCGCACTCTTTTTCCGCATCCGTCTGCCGGAGTTAAAGGATGTCCCAGCTATCCTTATGCTTGGGGGCTTGGGTTTCGCCGTTTACCATACAGCACTCAACTACGGCGAGATGACTGTAAGTGCAGGTGTAGCCAGCCTTTTGGTCACGACGACGCCGATCTTTTCGGCTCTCCTCGCTCTCCTATTTTTCCGGGAGCATTTCGGAGTGAGAGGCTGGTTAGGTGCACTGATCAGTTTTCTCGGAGTCGCCATCTGCTCGATTGGCACAGGGGAGACTCTTCTATTAACAGACGGAATATTCTTGATTTTGTTGGCAGCCATTAGCGAAAGCATTTACTTTGCGTTTCAGAAGCCATTCGTAGAAAAATACGGTGTTTTCGCGTTTACCGCCTACACCTTATGGGCAGGTACCTTATGTATGCTCTTCTTTCTGCCCGGGCTTGGCACAGCGATAGCCCAAGCGCCTTGGGATGTGACACTCAGTGCTGCGTATTTGGGCATTTTCCCTAGTGTTGTTGCTTATTTGTCCCTCGCCTATGTGACTTCTGTCGTTGGTACATCGGAGGCTACTACCTCCCTTTACATGACGCCAGTGCTTGCTTTTCTGATTGCTTGGGTGTGGCTGGGTGAAGGTCCTACGCTTGTGACGATGGCTGGTGGCGTTGTGACGCTTATCGGTGTCCTGCTCTCCACGATGAAGCCTCGGTTATCCAGAAGGACTGTCAAGCACCAAGCCTTTTAGAAACGCCAATATTTCCATGCTTGTCGCTAGCGGCGCATCGATCGGCATCAAGTGCTTGGAATTTGGAATGACTACCGTTTTGCTTTGCGGATGCCTCGTAACCTTTTGGATGAGAGAGAGCTTCACATCGAGCTTTGGCTCTGTCTCCGCCGGGAGAAACAGAACCGGGCATCTCATTTGTGCGTAGGCATCTTCATAGTGCAAATCACAGACTGTTTCCATGATTTGAAGGTTAATCGCAGCGGGTATCTGATACGTGATCAGCCCATCAGACAGAGGGTAGATCGTCACGTGCTGAAACCATTTTTCGTAATACGGGTCCCACGGATACCAATGCTGCCTCGCGTACGGAGCGAACTCCTCTCGATGCTGGAACGCTGGCACTGTACGCTTGCGATACTGCTCCAAAATATCAGCTTTTGATCCTTCCCGCTCGCCATTCGGGCCCACAAAATCAATCATGCCTGAATCCAGATTGATCAGTGATCGCACGCGGTCAGGGTACGTCGCTGCAAAAAAGGTGGCGAAATCTCCGCCGAGAGAATTGCCAATCAGATGGGCTCTTTCTACTCCTGTATGATCGAGAACTGCCCGTATATCCTCACATTGCGTACCGATATCGTAGCCAGTAGCCGCATGCTCAGATTGGCCATGCCCACGCAGATCCATACAAATGATGTGGAAATCCTCTGAAAAATAAGGTAACATGTCGTTCCAGATGGACGAGGTCCCTCCTTGGGGGTGCAAGAACAAAATCGTTTCACCATTTCGCGCACCTTCCAACACATGCAACCTTGTCTCCTGCTGATAAACCGTCAGTGACTTCACGTTGACTCATCCTTTCATTCGTTTTAGCTTAAGCGAGGAATACGTATGAACCGAACAGGTCGTTTACTTGAACTGCTTGCGCTTTTCCACACAGGAAAAACCTTTACCGTGGGTGACTTAGCCGATACGTTGTCCGTGTCCAAACGAACCATGCTGCGTGACTTGCACTTGCTCAGCGAGGCAGGTGCGCCCTTGCAAGCTTCCCCCGGTCCTGGCGGTGGATACAGACTGATTCGATCTCATCAGCTGGCGCCCCTTGCCCTCACGACAGAGGAAGCCGTTGCTCTGATTTTGTCGTATGAAGCTCTTCTCTCCTATACAGACAAGCCATTTGCAAAAGAAACTTTGTCTGTGATCGCCAAGCTGCTTGCGAGTCTTCCCACAGATCCTTTGACTAGAGTAGAGCAGCTTCGCAAAAAACTGCGGGTGACGAACCCGAGCAGAAGGGTGGAGGCTCCCTTTTTGCGGCCGCTGTTGGATGCTGCTCTGTCACAACAAACTGTGGAAATTGCGTACGACTCTCTCAACCGACAAAGCACCAGAATCATTCAGCCCGATTATTTGTATGCCTTCGATGGCTACTGGTACTGCAAATGCTTCTGCTTTCTCAGGGGATGCACAGTCAAGCTGCGTGTTGACCGCATCCAAGCCATGATGATTGTCGATGCCCCTTCCGTCGTCCCTGATCCGCATGTCTCGCAGTATGAAGAACCAGAGCAGCTTCCCCTGCGAATTCGTTTGACGAGAAAAGGCTGTAAACTAGCCGAAAGCCACCATCAATTCGGTAATCAGATTACGCTTCTGGCAGATGGCTCCGGTTTCATTACCGACACCGTCGCTCTCTCCGAAATAGATTGGGTAGCCCGGTTTGTACTTGGTCTGGGAAGAGAAGCGACAGTAGAGGAGCCTGCTGAACTAATCGACTGGCTGCGTAAAGAGCTTCATGCTCTGTGTCATTTTTATCCCGGTTGAACGCCACTCTGTTCGGTCCTGAGATGAGCATAGCAACAAATGGTGTCAATAGATGTCAGTAATAAGAAAAGCCAGGAAGAGCCTCTTCCTGGCTAGTGCTGCATACCGAGCTCTGCCGCCAACACGAGAAACATCGCATGCGACCAAAGGAGCGGCACAGCGGGATGTCCTGCCCTCTCGACCCACCACTCATAATGCGCCGGAGAAAGCAAATGCTCCTGCACTTGTTCAGGCAGTCCGCTCGCTTGCCGCTGAGAAATAATCCACGCGGCTATCTTTTCCGCTTCTTCACGCCTGCCCGTTTTCACGTAATACCAGCCCAACCACGCAGATAACAGCAGCCACTGTCCCCCGCCGTAATACGTATCAGCCGGGTAGCGATGCACACCGTACCCTGCGCGCAGCTCCTCTTCGATGGCCTGCACGGTCCGGATCATGAGCGGATCATCTACGGTGACAATCCCATACGGCAGTGCCAGCCAGAGCAGACTTGCATCTACAGAATGATCCCCGACTGATTTTATCAATCGCCCGTTGGCTGTGCCATGCTCGCGTATAAATTGGCGAATGGTCTCTCCTTGCCAAGCGAGTTCGGAAGCTCGGTCGGACAAATAAGGCTCCATCGCCTTGAGCCCGGCATAAATGGCTCCTAGCGTCACCGGATGGATTCGGTCTCCTCCTTCTTCCCAGCAATCAAAGTTAGGGAGCTGCCAGCACGTCACTACATAGTCAATCGTCAGTTCAATAGAAGGCTTCAGCTCGTGAATCAATTCATGCTCCCCACTCATCTGCACATGCTCAGCCAGCCCCCACAGCCATGTCCCGTAGCCATCTAGCTGAAAGCTGCCCCATTCGCCTGTTACTTCTTCGCCGTCAGCTGTATAGCGCGTATGCAAAAAGCGGTCGTTCCCCGCATCATTTTTATCAAAGCCTTTTTTTACTGCCGTAATGGCTGCTCTTGCCTTTGTCTCATGCTTTCGGATCACATCATCGCACCATTGGTAGAACTTGCGGGCGCTCTCATGGTTGCCGGTACGGTTCATCGCGTAGGCCGTAAATGTTCCATCACGGAGCCACGCATACTGATAGTGGACAAATGCGGGTGAAGCGAGATACGCCCCGGTACTCGCTTGATGCTGAAGGATCAACTTTACACTTTCCTCGATCAGGGTCATGGTTATTCCCCCTTATTCGGACAAGCCGCCGTCGTAACAAATACACTTGCTGCTCGTTTCCGGCTATGCTTTTATAGCATATGCAACCGACGTCCAAACGAAAACCCAATATGCACAGCAAAAGAAAACCCACCGGATGCGCATGTCCAGCGGGTTCTTGTGACAATTAATTTTGTGAAGGTACATCGGTATGTTCCGATTTCAGGTAATGCTGCAGCTCCTCATAAAAAGTCGGGTTGCAAGCCATCACGCTGCTTTTTTGATCGTACGGCAGTGGTGTCCCCATCATGGTCGTCACGCGGCCGCCCGCTTCCTCTACAATAATGCGAGCTGCCCCGAAATCCCACGCATTGAGCTGCATGCTGACGTAGCCATCCAGTCTTCCTGCAGCCACATATGCCATCTCCAGAGCGGCGCTTCCTAGCAGGCGCATTCCGCGAACCTTCCCGGCAAGCTTTTTCACGATCAAGTCGACGCCGATCTGCTCTGCGCGCTTGTTCCAAAATACGCTCGTGCATAACAAAGCCTGTTCTAAGCTCACTTCTCGATTCACCTGCAAGGGACGATCATTGAGAAAAGCCCCTTCCCCTTTTACCGCATAAAACAACTCGTCTCTGGAAGGATCGTAAACCGCTCCGACCATTCCCTCTCCCTTATGGTAGACGGCAATGGAGACGGAAAAATTGATTTGCTGATGAACAAAATTGGTCGTGCCATCAATCGGGTCAATGACCCAAAGCGTGTCATACTGCTTGTAGTCCTCCGCATGTGCACTCTCTTCTCCAAGAATGCCGTGATCAGGGAAGCGGGCAAGAATCATCTGAATGACGTGATTCTCCACTTCTTTATCTACGGCTGTAACAAGATCGGAGGCTGATGTTTTATACTCGACGGTAAAAGGCTCCTTCATTCGCTTCAGACTCAGCTCACCCGCTGAACGGGCGCATTGCAAAGCGAGCTCCTTGAGAGCCGCCAGTGTTGATGCTTGCACACGTATCGCCACCTAAAACTTGACTTATTTTTTCGCAAAGCACGCCCCTTTCTTCTAGAAAGAGAGGCTTCGATGTTTTATTTGAAAATGCTGAGACAGCTCGTGCTAAAAAACGGCCATGCTATATTGTTTAGTGTACCATACTTTACCTGCTGTTACACCACACGTTAGCCACGGGGAATGCGCCTGAAATGTCTTTGTTTTTCCCAGCGCCCGAATTATTGAAAAAGGGTGTCTCCCTCGTCATTTTCTGACCGGGGAGACACCCTCTTTTACATAACCACTTTAGCAGCAGCGCGTTACGCCACCTTTTTCAAATCGTTCGGTCAATGCGTACATGTAGTACTCACGCTCTGTCATCGGAAAGATACCCGGTGCCCCATGCGTCTCGTACCAATGGGCGAGATAGCGATCATAGTCGGGCATTCCGAAAATCGTTTTAATAGCAGAGCTCACTTTGCGCATTGCCTTTCGCATGGCTCTTAGCTTGCGCCTCATGCTACGTGATGTCCTTTCCCGTCAAATACATTTCCTTTGGACTTGATGTACGGCGACTCCTGCAACGGATAGTGCTTGCCGCGGAGAATATTGATCCATACCCGCGCTCCGTCGAGAATGATCCCAATCGTAATGACCATGAAGATCGCACATACCACCGCATCGATTTGGTCGTTAAAGATCATTTTTTGTGCAGCCTCCACCGTTTTTACTCCTTTTGGCAGCGTACCGGCATCCAGTGCCTTTTGGAATGCTTCTGCATGCGAGAGGAACCCGATTTTGGGATCAGGATGGAACAGCTTTTGCCAGCCCGCTGTCAGCGTAGCCGTCGTCAGCCAAGCCATCGGTACGAGCGTGATCCACGAGTAGGCCGCTTTGCCCATTTTGAAAATAATCGTCGTTCCCACCGTAAACGCAATCGCGGCGAGCATCTGGTTGGCGATACCAAAGAGCGGCCACAGGGTGTAGATGCCTCCCAATGGGTCCATGACGCCTTGGAGCAGGAAATATCCCCATCCGATGGTAATAATGCCAGAACCAATGAGATTGCCTGGCAGCCAGTTGACTTCCTTCATTTTCGGGATGACGTTGCCGAGCATGTCTTGTACCATAAATCGTCCGACACGCGTTCCCGCATCGATCGTCGTCAAAATAAATACGGCCTCAAACAAAATCGCAAAGTGATACCAGAATGCCATTAATGCCTTGCCGCCCAATACACCGGAGAAAATCGTCGCCATCCCGATCGCCAGTGACGGCGCTCCGCCCGTCCGTGACAGGATCGTCTTTTCTTGAATATCGTTGGCGAGAGTCGTTAAGTGGTCAGGGGTTACTGTATAGCCCCAGCCCGTTATCGTCGTCGCAACCTGGACTGCGTCTACACCAATCGCTGCGGCAGGCGAGTTGATCGCAAAATAGACGCCCGGAGTCAACACGCATGCAGCAATCATCGCCATAACGGCGACTCCAGACTCCATCAGCATCCCGCCATAACCGATCAATGGTGCATGCGATTCCTTCGCGATCATCTTCGGCGTCGTTCCGGATGATACGAGTGAATGGAATCCCGATACGGCTCCGCACGCGATGGTAATAAACAGGAAGGGGAACAGATTTCCTGCGAAAACAGGGCCAGTTCCATCAATGAATTTCGTCAGTGCTGGCATTTGCAACGGTGGCAGCGTCAGCACGATTCCCACCGCCAATACCGCAATCGTCCCTACTTTCAAAAACGAGCTGAGGTAATCGCGCGGCGCCAGCAGCAGCCACACAGGCAAAACAGATGCGATGAAGCCGTACACAATAATCATCCAGGCAAGCTGTACTTTGGAAAACGTAAAGGCCGGTCCCCAAGTTGGCGATGCAGCAACGATTTGACCGAGCCAGAGGGACACGAACAACAGCGCCAGCCCGATGATCGAGCCTTCCAATACCTGCCCGGGTCGTATATACCGCATGTACAATCCCATTAATATCGCGATTGGCAGCGTCATGAATATCGTGAAGGTTGCCCAAGGTGACTCAGCTAGAGCGTTTACAACTACCATCGCCAAGACAGCAATCAAGATGATCATAATGGCAATAATTCCGACCAAGGCAAGCGCTCCGCCTACAGGACCAATCTCTTCCTTGGCAATTTGCCCGAGAGACTTTCCGTTGCGGCGCATCGATCCGAACAAAATAATGAAGTCCTGCACCGCTCCACCGATCACGACCCCGACGATAATCCAGATCGTTCCCGGCAAATATCCCATTTGCGCAGCCAGCGTAGGACCTACGAGCGGACCTGCACCTGCAATCGCAGCGAAATGGTGCCCAAACAACACCCATTTGTTCGTTGGCACGAAGTCTTTGCCATCGTTGTTCACTTCTGCCGGTGTAGCGCGATTGTCATCGAGCGCCATTAATTTTTTGGCTATGAATTTGCTGTAAAAACGATAAGCTACAGCATAAGTGCAGAATGCGGCTGTCAGTAACCAGAACGAGTTGACTGATTCCCCTTGCCAGAGCGCTATCATCCCGAATCCGACAGCACCCAATGCGGCTATCCCGCCCCAAATCAGGAGGGAAAGAAACCATTTCTTCATCCGAGTCGCCTCCTTCTATTTATCAAATATTCAGGCAATGAACCTTAGAAAAACGTATCACATCGGACAAATTGCCAACATAAAAAATGGCTGAACCGTACAAAAACAAGCACAAGTTGCACCATCCTCGCTTGAGTGTAAGCGTTTCAATTTTAGGACGTAGAAAGCCTCCGCCCCGAGTCTGATCCATTTGTCTCCACAATATGTTAAAGTTAGACATAAATTGGTATGGAGACCAAAAAGGAGAATACGTACATGCGACAAATCGGGGGTTACATCATTATCGGAATCGGAGCGATTTTTGTTCTGGCTACCTACCTGAACGTACCGCTCGCAATGGACATGCTATGGCCAGTCTTCCTTCTCATCCCAGGTATCGGGTTTCATATTTTCTTTTTTATGAACCCAAAGCCGAATCGTGCTGGATTGCTCGTACCGGGCGGGATCTTGCTCGTCTATGCCCCACTCTTCTTTTTCAGCCAGCTTTTTTTTGGCGGGGATATGAGCACAACGTGGCCCTTCTTCCTGATCGGTCCTGCCGTGGGGCTTACCGAGCTGTACATATTCGGCAATCGCAAACCTGCTCTGTTGATCCCCATTGGCATCCTCACCGTTCTTGCCGTCGTATTTTTGATCGCGAATCTGGCCTCTACCCAAGTAGGCGGCATTCTCGGCTTGCTCCTGATCGTACTGGGCGGAATCATGGTGACACGCAAGAAAAACGATGACTATCCCATGTAAGCAGTCGAAAAAAAACAGACCAATCCTCCCCTCCCAAACGGGATGCAGGATTGGTCTGTTTGCTTTAAAACCCCAGTCGTTTCTTCAATTCCTTTACGACATTGCGGCTGACAGGCACTTCTGTTTTGCGATGATCCTGCATGACTAGATGAATCGAGCCTTTGAACCAAGGAACGAGCTCTGCTGTTTTGGATAAATTGACAATAAAAGCGCGATGCGTCCGAAAAAACTGCTGGCGTGACAGCCTGCTCTCCAGCTCCTGCAACGTAAACGTGGTCGCATATTGCTCACCTGCTGTATAAATGCTCGCATACCTTCCTTCCAAGGTGGCATAGACGATTTCGTTTGGATCAATCAGCATGATCTTACCGTTTTTTTCCACCGGGACACGACGCGGCTGAGTATCGACCAACACATTTTGCAGAAGGGACTGCAGCCTTTCCTCCAGCAGCGGTGACGCGTCCAATGCAGGCTCGTTTTTCCGCATCATTTTTCGTACCCGGTTCATCGTCTTTTCCAGTCGCATTTCGCTGAACGGCTTGACGATATAATCAACGGCTTCGGCCTCAAATGCTCGGACCGCATGGAATTCATACGCACTTGCAAAGATGATGACAGGTGGATTGACCATGGATTCCAGAAGCTCCTGCCCCACATCTACGCCATCTCTGTCCTGCAAATGGATGTCCAAAAAGACCGCATCCGGCTCTGTCTGAAGAACCGCTTCCAACGCCTCTTCCCCGCTGCCCGCCTCTCCTACTACGGACACTTCCGAAAACTGCTCCAGCAAATACCGCAGTTCTTCTCTGGCAGGTGTCTCATCATCGACGATGAACACTTTGAGCACTGACGTTCACCCCTATCGGTAATTGTATGGTGCATGTTGTGCCGCTCCCGCTTTTGCTCTCGATCACGATTCCATACGGTTCTCCGTAGATCGACTGGAGACGGCTTTTTACATTGGCAAGACCGATCCCGGATAATTGCCGTCCTGCAATCTTCTCATTTAGGGCTGGCTCGAATGGGTCCACTTCCATTCCCACTCCATTATCTGCCACTGTCAGTTCGACGATTTGCTTTTCTTTGCGGCGGGCACGAATCACGACAGTTCCTCCTTCGCGCTTGGGCAACAGCCCGTGCTTGACCGCATTCTCTACCAGCGGCTGCAAAATCAGTCCTGGCACGGTAAACCGCTCTACGCCATCCTCGATGTCGTACTCTACATGCAGCTTGTCCCCGAACCTCGCACGCTCGATGGCCAAATACGCTTCGATATGCTCCAGCTCACGCGCCAGACTGACATATCCCCCAGAGTCATGCAAATTACGCCGGAAGTACTCCCCCAAATGAATCAACAGTTCACGCGCCTGTTCGGGACGGAAGCGAATAAACGACACGATCGTATTGAGCGCATTGAACAAGAAATGCGGATTGATTTGCGCATGCAAGGCTCTGATTTCTGCGTCTGCCAACAGGCGGGACTGCTTCTCGAGCTCAGCCAGTTCGAGCTGACTCGATATCAGGTTCCCCAATCCACGCACGAGTTCCAAGTCCACTGCCGACAGTTTGCGAGAGCGATCCTGATACAGCTTGAGCACGCCCGCCACTTCACGTCTTCGCATCAGGGGTACGAGAATCGCATAGCGCAAGGAACAATTCGTCTCCCTGCACCCAATCTCTTCCTTTGTCTGGGCAATCTTTACTTCTTTGGTCGATAAAACTTCACGGGTCGCCTTGGTCGTTATGCCTTCTCCCACTACGTGATGGGACGAGCCTGCGCCAACATGCGCAAGTACAGAGCGCGTATCGGTAATCGCTACCGCTGCTACACGCGTCGTCCGCAATATTTCCTCTGCTACCTTTTGGGCAGAATCAGACGTCAGTCCTTGACGCAAGTAAGATAGTGTTTTGTCCGCTACTTGCAGCGTTCGCTGGGCCTGGAGTGCCCCAATCCGATCTTCTTCCTTTTTCGCCAAATCAATAATAATGATCAAAATAGCAATTCCGACCGAGTTGACGACTGACATCGGTACACTAATGGCCTGCACCAATGCCAAAGCGTCAGCGTAAGGACGTGCGATGAGCAAGACAATTCCCATTTGCAGCCACTCCGCCAAGAAACCAACGACGAGTGCTGTCGTCCATCCTATTTTTTTGCTGCGGTTACGGCGGTACTGATAGATGAGTCCCGCAAACAAGCCCTCGCTGATCGTCGAGATGGCACATGCCAAGTCCGTAAAGCCCCCCAATGAATAGCGATGAATCCCCGCAATCAGTCCAGTCATCAGCCCTACCCAAGGACCAGCCAGCAAGCCTGCCACGACAGTCCCGATCACGCGTGAATTCGCAATCGCATCCTGATACCAGATGCCATTGTATGTACCTAGTATGGAAATCGCGGAAAAAATGACGACCATTAGCGCTTTTTCCCGCCACGTCGCTTGCTGGTTCAATATGCTGCGGAATGCACGTACACGTGTAAACAGCAAGGCCACCACTATCAAAACAGCCGTCCGCTCCGTCAACGGAACCATTAATGCCATATTCATTGGTTGTTCCCTCTCAATCGCTGTCCGATGATTCCTGTTCGTTTCTGTAACTAATCAAAATATTCACTTTTCACCTCGTTTTTCCCTTTTGATTCTCCTCCTTTCCTAGCAAAAAAGGTTGCCGAAGTGATTTCGACAACCCATGGATACCTGTATCGTTTTAATATTCGAACTCCAGTATTTTACACTTTTCTTTCGGTTCAAATCCTAGCTTTGTCCCCAGACGTACTGACTCCTCGTTCGTTTCCAGCGTGGTCCAGTGCGGTGTCAGTCCATGTTCCAAGCAATGCTCCAGGTATGCCGCGCAAGCAAGCGTCGCAAAACCTTTGTTCATGTCGGCTTCCTCGTACGTTTCCACGCTAATTTCATGGTCACGCTCATGGACGCAGCAAGACAGGCAAGCACTCACAATCGTATTTCCTTTACATACACAGAAACCTACACCCCACTGCAAAAAATCATCCACCGAATGATAGAACTCCTCTACAATCTCGATCAGAATGTTGTCAGGATCATTTTCAATGACACCTGCATCGATTCTTTTCAACGTGTATCCTTCGGGCAGAGGGCGGTAGCTGATCTTTCGCGCTTGGAATTGCTCGGGATTGAACTGGTAGTAATATTCCCAATCCGTTTCGATCTCTCGATGCGAGATAGCTTTGGTCACTGCCTTTTCCCACGCTTCATCTGGCACAACTGCCAGAAAATGAGTGCCCCCGCATGATTCGGTCGTATATCTGCGCAATTCTCCCTCGATAAAGGCACCCAGATCTGCTGTGAACGCTTCATTGGCAGCATTCCCTACGAAAATGCTGATCACGCCGGTTTGATCGACCAATGCTGTCCGAGGCTGCTCCACATCATCCACGTAAATTACTCCTCGATTTGTCCCATTGATAATCGCATGGATGGTCAAATCGTTCACGTTATCAGGTGTCAGCAGCGTTCTGATTTTTGCATAATCATTTGATTCCAATCTATGAATCATCGCAATTTCGGCCCTTTCTCTCTCTTTTGGACATCTGTGTACTTAAGCGGCTGATAGCGGAGCGAAGTCATCCAGACTCAGCTTCCGCATGAAATTCGGGTCATGGTCCACGTTCCTTTCCTGGGAGGATTCCAGCTCTTCTGCAAGCAGCACACGAGCCCGGTGCAGCCGGGATTTCACTGTGCCTTCAGGGACACCTACTCGCGAGGCGACTTCTTTAATCGGCAAATCCTCGTAATAGTGAAGCCAAACGACGATGCGCAGCTCATGCTCCAGCTTCCATACTGCCTCTGTTAGTTCAATGGCTTCGTAGGGAGCCTGTACCGCTTTCTCCTCTATTTGTGTCGGAGACAACTCTACGGTTGGACTTCGTTTCTTTTTTCGCTGCCACTGTCTGCATTCGTTTATGAGAATTTGGATCATCCATGTTTTGAAATAAGCAGGCTCTCGCAGCGTTCGAATGGCTCTGAATGCTTTCATTACCGTATCCTGCACCACATCGGCACAATCCTCGTCCCGCCCGACATAGGTTCGTGCCAAGCCATACAAGGTACGCTCGTACAATTGAATAACTCTGGCAAAAGCTTCTGCGCTGCCGTCCTGTGCTAGCTGAATGTCCTGCTGTACTTCCCTCTTGATGCTCACATTGCATAAGCCTCCTTTTATCTCCAATATTTGGTTGCTATTAGTATAGATGATAGAGGCGGTGAAATGGTTCATGAGATTTTATTTTTTCTGCTTCGCAAAATAGAAAAAGACCATCCCTACAGCGTTTTCAGCCTGAGATGGTCTTGTCTTGCACGTTACCTCAATGAACTACAGATTACCTCTGCGCTCCTGCTCGCGCTCCAGCGCCTCGAACAGTGCCTTGAAGTTGCCGTTGCCGAAACCACGCGCTCCTTTGCGCTGGATAATCTCGATGAACAGCGTCGGACGGTCCACAATCGGTTTGCTGAACAGCTGCAAGAGATAGCCTTCGTCGTCTCTGTCGACCAAGACACCCAGCTTTCTCAGCGCCTCGATGTCTTCGTCAATTTCTCCTACACGCTCTTTCAGATCTTCGTAGTACGCATCTGGCACCATGAGGAAATCTACACCGTTATTACGCAGCTTCGATACCGTGTCGATGATATCGTTGGTCAGGATCGCAATATGCTGTACGCCTGGCCCTTTGTAGAACTCCAAAAACTCCTGAATCTGCGACTTGCGGCGTCCTTCTGCCGGTTCATTAATCGGGAATTTGATGCGTCCTGTTCCACTTTGCATCACTTTGGACATGAGCGCTGAATACTCCGTCGAGATGTCGTCCTCACTGAAATTTTGTACGGCTGTAAAGCCCATGACCTTTTGATAGTATTCTACCCACTCATCCATGACCTCAACGTTACCGACGATATGGTCGATGCCGATGATCCCTGTACCCTCACCTTTGACTGGAGATTGGTAAGCTTTATAGCCTGGGAAGAATGGTCCGTTGTAATTTTTTCGTTCGATAAAAGAGTGGATGTTTTCGCCGTACGTACCGATAATCGCTTTTTTGACCGTCCCGAATTCATCGGTATACTCAGTCGGTTCCATGATCGGAATGGCTCCGCGAGAAACGGCCTCCCGGTAAGCCTGCTCACAATCCTCTACACGCAAGGCAACGTCTTTGACTCCGTCCCCATGCTTTTTCACAAATTCTGCGATCGGGCTGTCAGGCGTAAGCGCCCCACTGATCACGAACGTCATATGCTTCTGCTTCAAGACGTAGGAAACCTTTTCCCGAGAACCTGTCTCCAAGCCCGCATAGGCTACTGCTTCAAATCCAAACGCATTTGTGAAATAGTGCATGGCTTGCTTGGCGTTCCCTGTATAAAACTCCAAGTAGTCCCAGTCCTGGATCGGGAAAAAATCGGTATTGCTCATTGCCTATCCCTCCGCTTTCCTTTTAATTATTGACATTATTTTGTGAATTGGGATTATTTTGTCGTTACCTTGAGAGTACATTGGAAGCGCTTCCTCGTGCAAGAACACGGAACAACGCGAAAACGCTCAAACGCTTTCATTTATTAAAGTACGCATACGAGTAACAACTGGATACCAAAAAAGCCACCGATCAAGCTGACCGATGGCTTTCGCTGCGTTTTCCTACTTCCTATTCTGGAAAACAAATCGTTTCAGTTCCGCTAGCGGGGCCGCTCCTACGACTTTGTCGATTAATTCCCCGTTTTTGAGCAAAATGGTCGTTGGCAAACTCATAATGCCATACTGATTGGCAATCTCCGTTTGTTCATCGACATTGATCTTTAGGACTCTCACTTCGCTGCTATGCTCCCCATCAAACGATTCGAGTATCGGCCCAAAAAAGCGGCATGGTCCGCACCAAGGCGCCCAAAAATTGACGAGAGTATAGCCCTCGCTTTTTACATCATGTTGAAACGTAGTATCTGTCGTGTGGCAAATGCTCATTTGTACTTTCCTCCCCTTTTTATGTTGAATAGTTAATTGAAACGACCATTACAGACCCGCAATATCCTCAATTGCAACAAAAAAATAACTCGCGGTACTTGGATCATTTCAAATAACCTATTCACAGACTTATCGTATCCATAATATCTCTTAATGATTTTTTGTGTCAAGCTGCACCATCCTAAAATGGGCATCGAAAGTGCAAATGACAGCACGAACCACTCTTCCCCTTGCTCATGCTTCCGATTCACTTTATGATGGATGTATTAAGTCCATGATTGAGGTGTCTTAATGAAGTATTCACAGGCAACAGACTATGCCCTCCATGCGATGCTCTATCTGGTGGCAGAAGCGCCTGATAAACCCGTGAGTGTTCAGCTTTTGGCAGAGAAGCTAGGCGTTTCACAAACGTACCTGTCCAAAATGCTGACCAAACTGGTCAAAGCTGGGTTGATCCACTCGGTCTCTGGCGCAAATGGCGGATACAAGCTCAAACGCAACCAGGATGATATCTCGTTTCTGGATGTTATCCAAGCCATTGAAGGGACAACCTCCTTGTTTGAATGCAGCTTCCATCACGATAGTGCCTGTCTGATTCAACAGGTTGTGGCTGACGCCGAGCAGCAAATGATGCAAACACTGAAGAATAAAAAAATTGCTGACTTGGTCGCACATATCCCCAACCGTTTGACGTAAAACAACTTACCTTGAAAAGCTCCGGCCACCACGACCGGAGTTTTTCTTCATAACGGTATTGTTCAATCGATGAGAAAGGCGTGAACAAAGATGAGCCAATGGACAGAACAAGCCGCCAAGCAGTGGGATCAATTTGCAGAAGACTGGCGAAAAAGAAGTGAGCACATGTGGGAAAAAGGCAGCCGCAGCACCATCCTCCCCTTTTTTATGAAGCATGTACCTGTCGGATCGGGACCTGTTCTCGATGCAGGATGTGGTGACGGCTATGCCAGTTGCAAGCTTTCAGAACATGGCTATCAGGTGAAAGGCATCGACATTGCCGGGGAAATGATTCGCCTCGCTCATGACCGGGTCATTTCCTTCCCAGGCTCTGTTCATTTTCAGACAGGAGACATCAGCAACCTTCCTTTTGCCAATGATTCATTCTCCGGTGTGCTCTCGATTAACGTAGTGGAATTCACGCCGTCTCCGCTCAAGGCACTCTTGGAGCTTCACCGCGTGCTCGCTCCCGGAGGAATTCTCGTCTTGGGTATCCTCGGTCCTACAGCTGGCCCACGCGCTCATAGCTATCGCAGACTGTATGAAGAGACGACGATCCAAAACACGATGATGCCCTGGGAAGCCAAACAGTTGGCGAGCGAAAATGGTTTCACGCTTCTGGGAGAAGAGCCCGTTTACAAAGAAGGAATTACGCCAGATATCGCTGGCCGCTTAAGCGTAGAGCTGCGAGAGGCTGTCAGCTTTTTGACCTTGTTTGCTTTGCGGAAATAGATAAAAAAGAGGCTGTCGGATTCGTTAAAAGCCAATCCGTGCCCCCCCTGTCCGATGCTGAATCAACCATGACGCTACTTTGCAATTTTTAAGAGTGTAAACCTGAGGAAAAGAAAAGACCTTGAAGTGTGATATTATTTCCTCTAGAGACAAGACCCCTTACTGTGAACTTGGAGGGGATAATACTCACGCGTCGAGGGTTTGCTTCGCCTGATGCCCTACAATCATTTCATTTGAAGTGATTTCATAATTAGCTTCATATAAGTATGCATCTTACTTTCTAATGAGTATTGCCCATTCTGAATACACCAATCCAATACAATTCCCCTAGCAATTATAAATAGGTAATCTGTTATTTCATCTGCATTCATATCATTCGTTATTTCTTTTTCCTTTTGTCCCTTTGAAATAATAAGGTGTAATTGCTCATAAATAAGTGAAGGTCGATTAGAAAAAATTTTGTTATTGAAATGATTCAAATAATGAATGTGCAATTCTAATTTCATTGTATATTGAGCAGTATATCCAAAAAATTTCAGAATTGCTTTGTACACGTTTTCCTCTGGCTCCATATTGGTTAAATCTTGATACAAAGCCTCTTCCATTTGTTTAAATAACTTTTGATGAATGTCTTCTTTCGACGAAAAGTAGTGATAAAAGGTTCCCACTGATATACCGGATGTTCTACAGATCTCTTCAATCGTAATATTTTCAAAGTTTTTTTCTTTCATTAACCCACACAATACATCGTATATCTTCCTTTTCGTTTGAAGAGCTTGCACTTGACGCTTTGTTGACTTTTTTGTGGTACACATTGCAGGGTCCTCCTTATCCTCTTATACCTATACAATATCAAATCAAATTTCTTAAGAGAACGCTGAGGTTATCTCTTATTCCTCCAGCCCGATGTTTGCACCAGTCTAGACACAGGTGATAAGCATCGGGCGATTTCATTTCGCAAAGGCATGAGTGTTATGCCACAAAGGGGTCAAGTATAAGTTGGTATTTACATACATAATTGACATATTTCCAAATAATGTGTATCGTTTCATTTATACCGAATACAATTCGGTGAATTATATTCTATAATCTTGATTTGAGAGGAGAACGTTGTATATGAACAAATCTCATCAGTCATTGATTATGATTACAACCAGTGCGTTAAAAGGAAAGGAGGCTCAAAAAAATTCATATAATCCGTTTTCATGGTATGAAGATATGAGAAAAAACAATCCTGTCTCTTTTAATTCTCAAGCAGATATGTGGAATGTTTTTTCTTATGAAGATGTAAAACGAGTATTAGAAGATAAAGAATATTTCTCTAGCGTTATGCCCGCGAAAAAATCCCCTTTTCAAGGAAGTATTATCCGTATGGACCCACCTAAACATACCCAAATTCGTTCTATTGTAAATCGTTCTTTTACTCCTAAAGTATTGAAAAATTGGGAACCAAGGATTCATCAAATCACAACCGACCTTCTTGCTCGTTTATCAAATCGTGAGACATTCGATATCGTCGGTGAACTCTTTTATCCTTTGCCTGTTATCGTTATTGCTGAAATGTTAGGTGTTTCTCCTAAGGATATGGAAAAATTCAAAAGATGGTCGGATATTCTCGTAAGTTCTCCTACTCATGATGACCCAGATTACCTTACCGATTTTTTTCATACACGTTCACAAGCTGAGAAAGAGATTAGTGATTTCTTTGAAGAAATCATACAAACAAAACGAGAGCAATCAAAAAAAGATTCAGAGGATATCATTTCTTTGTTAGTCCAAAACGAGGAGGAAGGAAAGATTTCAGGTGAGGATATTGCTCCATTTTGCAAACTATTACTCGTAGCCGGACATGAAACAACAACCAATCTACTTGGAAATGCACTATACAGTTTCATAGAGCATCCGGATTCCTATCAGCAAATAAAAAACGATCTATCCCTTATTCCAAACGCCATTGAAGAAGTATTACGGTATCGCTCGCCCGTTCAACAACTTCTTCGAAGAGTAAATAAAGAGATTCATCTGAAAGGAAAAGCATTGCAAGTGGATCAAGTGATTTCCGCATGGATCGGGTCAGCCAATCGTGATTCTGATCAGTTCAAAGATGCAGACAGCTTTAACATACATCGTAAGCCAAATTCTCATCTTGCATTTGGACAGGGCATACATTTTTGTTTAGGTGCCCCTTTAGCCAGATTAGAAGCAAAAATTGTGCTGACAGAACTCTTTAACACATATGATGAATTTTCATTCCTTGAAAACAATAGACCTATTCCGATCCAAAATAGTAATTCCGTATACGGATTAGTTTCTTTCCCTTTGCACGCAAAAAAATCTTAGGTACAGACGGCAGATCCATCGTCAGAGAGAAATCTGTTCGCTTCCTTTGGAGTAAGAAGAAAAGAATGGCCCAATCGATTTCTCTGGATTGGACCATTCTTTTCTTTTAAATATCAAGTACCAGCTTGTCCCGTTCGTGCCCGGGAAAAACACGTTGCTCCTTTCTGCAGTTTATATCTGATCATGCATGAGTCACCCATTACGTAGGAAAAGATATACATAAAGGGTGATGGCGAGGTGAGTTAGCAAGATGAGTTTTCACTATTTTAGAAAGCGGAAAATCCGCATTGCAAATAAACCAGAATCCGTTTCATCCCCGATCCCGTCATCGGTTAAAGATCTCTTAGCATTTATGAAGACCGCATTCGGCGAAAGTCCCGATATTGTTTTCCGTGAGTTTATTCTAGGTGTTACAAATACGCCTGCCGCTATTGTATTTATACGTACGCTCGTAAATACGGACACAATCAACAATCAAGTAATGGAAGCTGCCCTTCGTATAAGAAAAGAAGATTCATTCACGCCACATGCGGATCTCCTCGACGAACTTACCCAGCGATTACTTCCAGTTGGTAATGTGACCAAAATCAGCAGCACACAGGAACTGACTGTGGCACTTCTTCACGGAAACACGTTACTTTTTATGGAAGGATACTCAACAGCTATTGAGATCAGTACAAGTGGAGCCGAAGAAAGGTCTATTTCTGATCCGAATGTTGAACACGAGGTTCGAGGACCAAGGGAATCATTTGTAGAAAATATGCAAACCAATATGTCCATGGTCAGGCGTAAAATTAACAATCAAAATCTACGGTTTCTCAGCTTTAAGCTTGGTAATGTGACCCATACGGATGTATGTATAGCCTATGTGCACGGCATTGCCGATCCTTCCTTAATCGTTGAAATTAAACAAAGGATGGACAAGATCGAAGTAGACGGTTTGCTGGAAAGCTTATACGTTGAGGAATGGATTGAGGATCATCCTGCTTCTCTTTTTGCACAAATCGACCACACGGAACGGCCAGACAGGGTTGCTGCGATGTTGCTGGAAGGGCGTGCAGCCATTATTATCAACGGCTCGCCTTGGGTATTGATTGTTCCTACCGTATTTCTACAGTTTTTTACGTCGAGCGGCGACTACTACATTAACCACTATTTCAGTTCTTTTTTGCGCTGGATACGTTTTGTCGCCTTTGTATTTGCGTTAACCATTCCCTCTTTCTATATCGCCCTGATTACCATGCATCAAGAAATGATTCCAACGCCGTTAGCTCTCCGCATCGCAGGAGACAGATCCGGGGTTCCTTTTCCGGCTATTGTAGAAGCGCTAGCTATGGAATTATCCTTTGAAATCCTGCGGGAAGCGGGAATTCGACTTCCGAAAGTCGCAGGTCAAGCAGTAAGTATTGTCGGTGCTTTAATCATTGGGGAAGCTGCCGTTCAAGCCGGGATTGTGTCACCCATCATGGTGATTGTCGTAGCCCTGACTGGAATTTCATCCTTCGCTATTCCGCAGTTTAGTCTCGGCATGACTGCGCGTCTTCTGCGTTTTCCCTTGATGCTCTTGGCCTCTATCGCAGGGATTCCCGGAATTACCGTTGCGCTTCTTACTCTTTTAACCTATTTGGCTTCCTTGAAGTCATTTGGCGTACCTTATCTCTCTCCACTTGCTCCTTTTGTTGCACAGGATATGAAGGATAGTTTGTTTCGGGCTTCGTGGAGAAAGTTAGCCAAAGGAATACATTCATTTGGAAAGAATACAGGACAAGGCATCAGTGAATTTGACGCAGAGGACACCAGATGAGCACAAACCGTTATGCACCGAAAATCACTTCAAAGCAACTTATGCTTCTCATCGTATCCAGCCGGGTGGCAGTTATGACTATATTTCTACCGGCGATTGGGACCCACAGCAATGCCAAAGACGCATGGATGTCCGCCATTCTCAGCGGATTAATAGGATTATTGCTCACCTGGATGGTAGTGTCATTAGCTCGCTTCCATCCAAACCGGACATTAGTGCAGCTTTGTATTTCTCTCTTAGGAAAATGGCTTGGAAGTTTATTGGTTGTCATCTTTCTATGGTTTTTCCTCCATGTGACGATCATCACCGTAAGGCAGTTCGCAGAAATTTTGAATACTGCGCTTATGCCTGAGACACCTGTCTCATTTTTTATCGTTTTTGTTATCGTTGCGGTCATTTTTTCCGTATACAGAGGATTGGAAGCAATCACGCGCTCAAATACAATTACGCTTCCCATTTCGTTGGCCTCAATCCTGTTGATTCTGATATTGGTAAGAAAGGATATCCATACAGAAGCCATTTTACCCATGCTGGAAGATGGTTGGATGCCTGTGATAATGGGGAGTGTCGTTCCGTTGGCGTGGCATGGCGAGATTATCTTAATCCTCATGCTCTATCCTTATGTTTCGGATAAAGAACATGTCCTAAAATCCAGCCTGTTTGCCGTGCTGATTAACACTATAGTTCTTCTCCTGATTAGTATCGCTGTAATCGGAGTGTTTGGCTCTGATGAAGCCCTTCATTTAACATTGCCCTTTTTTTCACTGGTGCGCATGATATCAGTTGCCAATTTTTTTGAAAGAATAGAAGCAATGATGGTCGCAGTTTGGATTAGCCTGCTTTTAACGAAAATGTGCATATATTTATACGCGGGGGTCATTGGCATGGGGCAGTGGCTCCACCTTAGATCTTACAAATTTTTGATTATTCCTATGAGCGTGCTTTCACTGATCCTGAGCTATGTTTCATTTGACAGCATATCTGACATTAAGCACTTTCTATCGCCGACGTATTGGGGAGTTTATGCATTGACAATTAGTACGATTCTCCCCATGCTGCTCCTCATCGCAACCATTTTTCTGAAAAGGAAGCGATCATGATGCATCACAAACGGTTCCGCAATATTCTTGTCATGATTCTCATCCTGTGTTTGAGTTTCCTTGCAACGGGCTGTTGGAATCGCAGGGAGATTGAAGACCTGGGTTTTGTACTGGCGGCAGGAATTGACTCGTCCAAACAAGGATATCTGCTAACCGTACAAGCCGCGAATGTCCCGGCATTATCCAAAGAAGGAAAGAATGTCCCTACCTTTTTCACCTACACCTCAACAGGAGAAACCCTATTTGATGCTATTCGCAAGACAACCCATACTTCTCCTAAAAGACTGTTTTGGTCTCATACCAAAGTTCTCATTATTAATGAGGAAGCGGCACAACGTGGAATTCGTCCCTATCTGGAATATTTCGGTCGGGATGTTGAGGAAAGAAGGGACTTTTTGCTTGCTGTCACTCCCCATCGAACAGTTGACCTCCTCAAGACAAATGTAGTAACAGATATCATCCCGGCCCTATCTATTAACAATCTTCTGGAAGGGTATAAGGCTACGTCCACTTCTATAAAAGTGAATTTAAATGATTTTTTGCGAGTCTACCATGGTTCCGCCAGCGCTCTTTTGCCAATCGTGCGCCTGGTTCAAGATCAAGGCAGTAAACAAGGCTTTTATGTATCAGGTTCAGCCGTATTTAAAAAAGATAAGCTCGCAGGCCAGCTTTCTCCGATAGAAACACGTGGATTTCTTTGGATAAAAGGAGAGGTAAAAAGTGGGATCATTGTTACCAAATGTCCGAATACAGAAGGTAAAACAGTAAAAGAGAAACTTTCTTTTGAAACGTTTCAAGCCGACTCTGAAATCAAAGCAGAAAAGAATCAAGGGAAATTTGTGATTCGCGTTAGCATCAAGGAAAGCGGAAATCTCGCAGAAAGCGCCTGTGTGAAGGATGAAATTGATCCATCCAGTTTAGTAGAACTGGAAAAATTAAAAAAAGAAAAAATTGAAGCGGAGGTAAAGGCCGCTCTGGAGAAGACACAAAAAGATTTACAGGCAGATGTGTTCGGATTTGGAGAGGTCATACACCGAGCCTATCCGAAAGAGTGGAAAAATCTAAAAGAGTACTGGGATCGAGTGTTTCCCACTTTAGAGGTACATGTTGACGTAAAAACCAAGATTACAGGAACCGCATTAATCCAACGCCAAAAAATGAAGGATAAACAATGATCTTAGCAGCAGTTGTTTTTCTTACTATAATCAGCATGAAGGAGCTTTCAACACTTATTCATAAATCAATGAGAAAGGAACTTGTAATCTATGGATTGTTCACAGCCATCAATCTTTTTGTTGCGGTGTTAACATTTATGGAAATAGAATTTCCTCTCCCTCAAAATGCAATCGATTGGATCGCTCAAACGTTGTTTGGAGTGGAATAATCGAGTAGTAACTGCAGTAGTCCAAAGAGGGACTAACAAATAACATCGCAGGCCGCTTAAGCGTAGAGCTGCGAGAGGCTGTCAGCTTTTTGACCTTGTTTGCTTTGCGGAAATAGATCAGAATGCTCTCAACTTTAGTTAAGTATGCCGGTCACACCTATGAGAGGGAAAACCGGCAATTTTTTATGATCAATCACATCGAACAGTGTCCCGCTAGTCTAGGCTTTGCTATTCCATAACTGGGCAGTTTACTAACCAATATTTCGTTGTTAAAATGGTCGTGCTAATATAAATTTCTTTATTCTTTATTCTTTTTCACTACTTCTACTACAACTTTGTGCGACACACATCCCGGAAGGTGAGAATCATTATCAACGAATGCAATTTTACAATTGTTGCCCCTATCATTTGCTTTCATTGTGGGAATGGGAACTTTCACAAATCTGATAATAAACACCAAATATACAAAGATCTCATCAATAATGAAGTCATTGAGATACCGGTAAAGCGTCAACGGTATCGATGCACTGCTTGTGGTACGAAAGAATGGGACGTTGTATTGGGAGCATCAACGTATTTGAAAAAAACGAGAAGACTACTCTCCTTTGAAAAGCGCAACACATGATTAAGAAGCCGCTTCCCTGAAGCTTACAGGGAAACGGCTGGGTTCTTTTCACAACTCGATCACCATTAACATACGGGTCTCATTCCATATCCATTCAGCCTTTTTTCTTACCGATACTGAACATTATTCAACTGCATCCACATCAATTTACTGTCAATCAACATGGCAAGCGTCATCTCATCCATCCCGTGCAGCTGACGGTACAAGCGCTGCGTTTCGATCAAGTCATTGTAGGTCAAGAAAGGATAGTCCGGCCTGCCGAATGTCCCGTCTGGAAAATAAGCGTAATGCAAATCGCCATTTCCGAGTATCCACTGCGCTCCGAGATTAACGACACCGTAGAGCATACTATCCGCTAAATCTTTGTCAGTCCGGTCCCCGAATTGCAGGTAGCTTTTGTAGAGAAAATTGATTTCCGCCAACTGATGATTCAAAGAAACATGTGTCTGAATCATCGGATTCGTTGCTGTCGCGTAGTCGGAAACCAGCCACCCTTGCTGTACACCAGCGATGACAAAATGGTTCATGGCTGCGTGATTGTGAAAGTAAGAGGCATATTTTTTGGCAGATTGACAAAAGTCCTTTTCTTGATACTGATCACAGCCCCGGAGCATCAGGTCAGCCGCTCCTGTGTTGAATCTCGTATCGTAAAAGCCCTCTGGTATCCCGTAATCGCCACTTAACCACAAAGAGCGCGGCTGTGTCTTCCAGTACCCCTCAGGCTCCTGCTGCTTCAGGCTCGCTTTCAGCATCACATAGCCCATATCCCGGGCAGCTTTGCTTCCACCTGTATATAAAAAGGAGCGAAGGACATAATTTTCGGGAATCCGCCAAAAGGAAGACTCCGAAGTCGGCTCGTACGTGGAAGGGCTTTGATAGTAATACCCATCGTACAGCCATTTTGCCTTTTCCGTAACGTCCAAGTTAATCCAGACGCTGTCAATCGCTTGCTCTCCCCAAGGAACGAGGGGATCTCTCGAATCGAGCGCCCACATTTCGCTGATAAAGCCTGCCTTTATCGGCAGCTTGATCACAAGCTCGACACCAGAAGCCGTCTGTTTTACTTCGACTGGCAACGCCAATGCCGGCTTTTCTTCAATCGTGGCTCTGCCTTTATCCACGTAGGTAATGGGCTTGCCTAACCAAATATACCTGCCCTCTGTCTCAACAAAACCAGAGGCAAGCGGAAGGGTCTGGACTTGATCAAGCGTGACAACCTTCCAATACGGTTTCTTCGACTCATCATAGGCTCGATAGCGGAACATCATGTTCTGACTGTTGCCCTGTATCGGGATGCTGAAAACGGAGGGCATCATATTGCGCTGACCTGTCATTTTATGGGCCCAATACGTGACACCATCTGGGAATCGAAATTCTTGTTTTTGGTGAATCGCCCCATTCAGGTGGTCAACAGTCTCTGTTTCTGTTGGTTTTTTCCATTCGTTTGCAGAAATATGGCTCGGAAAGAAACTGCTCACGGCGATGGCCGTCATCAAAAGGAGCATTCTGCTGATTTTTCTGACCATGTCATCCCCCTATTCTATTAAAGGAGAACCGAAAGTCCTACTTTAAAATGAATATTTCGTAGCGATTATTATTTTTATAATAATCTGATAAATTAACCATAGGTGTCTACTTTTATTTCGCAGGAGGGAATTTATGGACAAGAAAGTACGCTACGTTGTTTCTACAGCACTCGTAATATCTCTGTTCACCAGCCCCTCAATCATCCATGCCACCCAAGCTGAACCACAACCCCACATTCCTTATTACGGAATAGGACCAACCTATGTACAGCCTGCACAGATTGAGAGCTTGTTTCCCAAGCCAACTATCCAGTTTGGGACACCCGGCTTCCAAGAAGGAAAAGAAGCTTTTACATCCCAGGAAGAAATGATGGCTTACATAAGCAAATTGGCTACACGCAACAAGGAGATCCAGCTGCTATCCATCGGTACATCATTGGAAGGTCGCGACATCCCTCTGCTTCTGTTCAGCAAAGACCACAGCAAGCTTAAACAAAGCAAGGAGAAACCACTCATCTGGCTACAGGCACAAATCCACGGAAATGAACCCGCCTCTGGTGAATCTGCGCTTGTGATCGCCAAATGGCTGGCAGAAGGAAAACTTGGCGCCGACCTCCTGGATAAAGTAAACGTTGCGATTGTTCCTCGCATCAACCCGGATGGCTCCTACCAGTTCAAACGCTACATCGCGACAGAGCTGGATGCCAACCGCGACTACATGAAGGTAGAATATCTTGAGGTGCAAGCGGTTCACCAAGCCATCAATGCCTATCAACCTGATGTGGTGCTTGACGCCCACGAATACGGCGTCTCTTCCAGCCAGCTTCGCGATGTTGGAAAAAAAGGCGCGATCTCTTCCTATGATGTTCTGATCTCCTCTGCGAAAAACTTGAATATCCCCGCCAACCTGCGCAAAATGTCAGACAATCTGCTCTTGGCTGACATTCAAAAAGCACTCGACAAGGAGCAACTTTCTCATCACGCTTACTATACGCTGGCAAAAGGCAAGGACGGAAAAGTGACCGCAACAGAAGGCAGCACAGAGACAAGAATCGGACGCAATGCCTTGGGACTGAAAAACACGTTGACGTTTTTGGTGGAAACACGCGGCATCGGCATTGGACGCGCCGATTTTGAACGACGTGTATACAGTCAGGCCATGACTCACGCTGCTGTCATCCAATCAACAGCAGCCAACGCCAAAGCAATCAAGTCCGCCGTAACCCAGGCACGCGCAGAAATCACGGAAAAAGGCAAAAAAGCAAACGACAACGACAAACTCGTCATCTTGAGTGAGAATAAGCGAGTACCGGGTCAATCTCTCGAAGTGGTCGATCTAGCCACGGCAAAAAAAGTGTCTACCCCCATCGTCTGGGTAAGCTCCACCGGTGCCTATCCCGTACTCGAACGCGAGCGCCCCACTGCTTATCTCATGCCTCCTGGCTACCATGACGTTGCAGCCAAGCTGGAACTGCTCGGTGTTTCGGTAAGCAAGCTATCAAAAGAAACGACCATAGCGGTAGAGAGTTACACCATTTTGGAAAACAAGGTGAATACGATTTACGAGAATGGGCATTTCACCAATCAAGTGACTGCAAATGTAACAGAAACAACGAAAACCTTTCCTGCGGGTAGCTACGTGTTCAGCATGGCCCAGCCAAACGCCAACTTCCTTGCATTGGCCCTGGAACCGGAATCAGTAGACAGCTACGTCACGTTTAACTTCTTGCCCGTTGAAAAGGGCGATGAAGTCCCGGTGTATCGCTATATGCTGGAGCAACCGCTACCTACCACACAAAAGAACTAAAGGAAAAAATCCCCTCTCTAAAGTTAGACTCCTGAGAGGGGATTTTCGTTACATGTATAGGCTTACTTTATTTCAAACACTTCTTGGGCAAGTCCTGCCAGCTTTTGTGTATTGTCGCTGACTTCGACCATTGTCGCAGAAATTTCCTCCGTAGCAGCTGCCTGACTCTCCATGGTTTGATTGATCAATTCAATCGAATTTTGCAGGAGAGATATCAAATCCCGGATGGAATCCGTGGTGTGCTTGATTTTGTCTGCATTCGCCCGCGAATCCGTCGCCATATTGCGAACCTCATTCGCAACGACTGCGAACCCACGCCCTGCATCTCCTACTCGCGCAGCCTCAATGCTCGCATTCAGTCCCAAAATGTTACTTTGATCAGCGATTTTTTTCACGGCGAGTGTAATTTGCTCGATCTCAGTCGTACTTTGGCTCACATCATTGGCTTGCTCTGAGATCGCCTTCATTTGCTCGTTCAAATTCCCGATCTGCACGGCCATCTCTTGTGTGGTGGCACTGACCTGCTCGACGACACTTGAGAGATTTGCGGCAATTTCATACAGCTCATTGGCTCGCTCCATACTCGAACCAATGCCGACACCGCCGATGACTTTTCCCGTGTGATCATGCAGGGGGATCGCCCGAGCGACGAGAGGAAAACCAAATAATTCCTTGGGGACCATCATCGCCTGCTTGGTGTTTTTTCGAATCGCGTTGGTGATCACATCTCCTTCCTGAAGTGGATCACCAGGCTTTACTTGCAGCGCAAATGTTTCGGCAGGCACATTGCGCAATAGCTTTTCCGTGTCGTAGACCCCAATGGTAATGTCATCGGTGAGCAAATCATTTAAATAAGGGGCAACCTTGATGAAAGCCTCGAGCAGTTCTGCGTTTTTCCCCTTTTCGGAAGCTTCTGTTTCGTTCCATTCTTCGTATCCGTTCATGACCCTCTTCACCTCTATATTTTGCTGGCATTAGTATGGAAATTGGCGCTTTTTATGTTGAACCGAAATCCATTTCAGCGTAGTAAACTCTTCTAAGCTCCATTGACCATTCAAACGTCCCAATCCGGAATGCTTTTCACCGCCGAACGCCACAATTGGCTCGTCATTGATCGTCCCATCATTGATGTGAATCATGCCGGTCTCAATTCGTTTGGCCATCTGGGCACCTCTCTCCAGATCGCGCGTATGAATCGCCCCGGACAATCCAAATGGGGTCTCGTTCGCCATGCGAATCGCTTCTTCCTCGGAAGCAAACGACATGATGCAAACAGCAGGACCAAACAGCTCTTTTCCGGCAATCGACATGTCTGTGGTCACGCCTGTCAAAACGATCGGCTCGACCACGTTGCCTTTTACTTCCCCTTTCAGTGCAGGAACGGCTCCTTCGCGTATCGCCTCATCGATCGTAGCCATCAGGTTAGTGACTTGCCGTTGATTGATCAACGGACCGATTACTGTGTCTGGATCATTTGGGTCGCCTACCTTGAGTCCAGATACTTTTTCCACATACAGATCGAGGAATTTATCGTATACATCTTGGTGAACCAGTACTCGGTTAGCCGACATGCAAATCTGACCTTGGTGAGTAAAGCGGCTGAATACCGCTGCATTGACGGCATACTGGAGATCCGCATCCTCCAAAACGATCAGTGCACTATTGCCCCCCAGCTCCAAAATCGCCTTTTTGAAATGCTTCGCTGCCACTTGCGCGATATGGCTACCTACTTGGCTAGAGCCTGTAAACGAAAGGATCCGCGGAATCGGGTGGGAGACAAAACCATCGCCAATTTCTGCAATATCCGTCACCACGACGTTGATCAAGCCTTTGGGCAGACCTACTTCTTCAAAAATTTTCGCGATGAGAGTCCCACCCGTGATTGGCGTGTGCTCATGTGGTTTGAGGACGACACCGTTGCCCGCGCCAAGAGCTGGAGCTACGGACTTCATCGACAAATAGAACGGGAAGTTAAACGGACTGATGACGCCGACAACTCCTGCGGGAATCCGATACAAACGATTTTCTTTTCCGTCTACGGGAGAAGGAAGAATTTTTCCTTCCATGCGTACCGGGAACGTAGCCGCCTCGCGAATAATATCCTTCACAAGCCCGATCTCAAAAAACGCCTTCAGACGGGTTCCACCCAATTCACGAATGATGATCTGAATGATTTCCTCTTCATGCTCTTCGATATAGTGAACAGCACGCTCCAACATTCGGGATTTGGTATAGGCATTCACTTCATCCCACTCTTTTTTCGCGTTGGCTGCCGCCTGATAAGCCGCGTCGATATCCTCCAGATTTGCCATTTTGAATTCTGCGATGACTTCCCCGTTGTAAGGGTTGATATCTTGCAATGTCTTCGCGCCAAGTCCGTCGCGCCACTCCCCATTGATGTACTGCTTGTCCAGTGTTTGAAGGATTGACATGCTTTAACCTCTCCCTTTTGTAAAGTAAATAGGCTCCATTCGCATGAAAGGAGCCGTAAAACTAAAACAGCAAAATACACTGCTAGTCGGCAACCCGGCTGCCATCGTAACGTGTACATTAGGCCCGTGGCTTTGCGTCCCCACTTTTCAATGGGTTTGCCCATTCATAGCGAATGCCGATATGATTTTGTCGAAAAAAGGAAAGATATGGAGAATACTACTTTGATTATAGTACTCTATTCCTAATAGTCAAACGGGAATATGTAAAATTTCAATGAAACAACGTGAGCAAATACCAAAAAGTCCGCATCGCTTGGATACGGACTCCTGATTCTTTTTCCTTATAATCACAATAACTTTTTGACATCCTTTACGCTCGTCGCGAGCATTTGCTCTACCGCGTTGGAGTCCCTCACGTGCTTGGTCAAGCCTTCATTCAGCTCGTCCAGCAAGCCTTTTGCATCATTTACCTGCTGGGACACATCGTCAGCAAATCGCTTTTGCTGCGCGATGATTTCCATCACACCTGACACTTCGACGTTCAGCGCCTGGAAAGCGTTCACGATCTGATCCGTCTTCTCTGCAGCATCCTTGCTGATAGAAAGTCCATTTTTGATTGCACTGCTGCTTTTTTCACTGTTGGACAACGCTTCTTTTGTTTCTTCCTGAATCTTGCCGATCAATTCTGCAATCGTCTTGGTCGAGTTCGCTGTCATCTCAGCTAGCTTCCGTACTTCATCCGCTACGACAGCAAAGCCTCGGCCTTGTTCACCCGCACGGGCAGCTTCTATCGCTGCATTCAAAGCGAGAAGGTTGGTTTGATTGGCAATGTCGCTGATTACCTTGACGATACTCGTAATTTCCGAAGAGCGCTCTTCCAAGCGGCTCATGGACTTGGACGTATGGACCGATTCTTTGTCGAGCAGGCTCATGACTTCCACAACGTCCGTCATCGCCTTCTTGCCTTCATCTGCACGCGCTACCGATTGTTTACAGATGTTTGTCAGGCGCTCTCCTCGAACGGCCAACTGGCTCGCAGATTCATCATCCCGCTCGTTAATGGCCTGGATATTATCTACGACACGCTTCATCCTCGCCACTAATCTCACCATTTGATCGGATTCGGCATTCACCGCTTGGTTCGAAGTGAGGATCGCACCCATCTGTTCGTAAACACCGCGAAGCTCATGTTTCCAAGCGTCTTGCTGTCCTGCCATTGTGGTTGCGGGAGTTGCCACTGTCGTCGCTGCTGTCTCTTTTTCTGCCAGGCCTTTGTCTTTTTTCCAAAACATCCGCTTCCCTCTCCTTTGTACCCATCAATTGTCACTTCGGCGGCTATATACGCGGGACTCGATTATTCCCGGATGTTGTTTCGCCAAGCTCAGCAAGTTTTCCAAGAAATAATAGTGACCCTCCAAGAGCTCCACGTCTTTACGCTCAAAATGCTTCGCCTGCAAATACTGCTGCATTTCCAAAGCATAGCGCTCCAGTTTATCGTGAAAATCGTTGGCACGAAGCATTTGCTCCACTTCTGGATATTCTGTTTTCAGGCGACTTAACTCGCTGTATACACGTCCGCCCTCCAGAATCATCTGGTAGGCCGTACGCTCGAGCGTAGCTGTCGTAGCTGCCTCCTGCTCCTCACGCTCCTCGCGCAAAGCTGCCAAGTACGTGATAAAATGGTAGACAGTTAAAAACAATGGTCCTAAAAATAGAATGATCCCTGCTTTGTACACATGCTGATTGGACAAATTGCTGATGAGCAGGAACAAGTGAAACAAGATCGCACCCAACCATACATAGATGATGATTTGGTGATTGATCTTCCCTGCCTTTTGGTGGCGTGAAAAGGCAAAGGTAAGTCCGAGCAGATAAAAGGCAAGCAACGTAAAGCTGGCAGAAAACAAAGCCATCTCCATATCGATCAGCCAATCTGCATCGGCGGGTATTTCGATAAAGAATTCAAAAGCGAGCACCAGCAGTGAGAACAGCAACCCCATGATCCAAAACCGGCTTACTTCCGAGTCATTCCTCCGCCGGGAGCGGTAGCGTTTTGCACGGGATCCTTCCATAATGCTCTCACCTCATTCTCTATGATTCGCCATGATTCTATCTTTTCCTTTCACATGGGGCCAAAATCTGACATCGGAGGCTGTTATGACAAAAAATTTACCAACACCATTTACCGAGCGCATGAAAACCTTGCTCGGACACGATTATGAGGCATTCGTTTCCTCGTATGATCAGCCTGTGACACACGGCTTGCGGGTCAATCCGTTGAAGGTGGGTCGTGACGATTTTTTGAAAATCTCGCCGTTTGCTCTGGAAGCAGTCCCTTGGTGTGAAAATGGTTTTCGCTACAAAGAGCCGGATCGTCCCGGCAAGCATCCTTTTCACTCCGCTGGCATGTACTACTTGCAGGAGCCAAGCGCGATGTCCGCTGCCGAAGCACTCGGCGCACAACCTGGTGAGCGCATCCTCGACCTGTGTGCAGCGCCAGGGGGGAAATCGACGCAGCTTGCAGCGTTTTTGCGTGGACAAGGAATGCTTGTGGCAAACGAAATCCATCCTGTTCGGGCAAAAGCCTTGTCAGAAAATCTGGAGCGCTGCGGCGTGACCAATGCCGTCGTGACCAACGAAACTCCTGAACGCCTACAGGAGCGATTCCCCCAGTTTTTTGACCGAATTTTAGTAGACGCTCCATGCTCTGGCGAAGGGATGTTCCGCAAGCTACCCGAAGCAATCGAAGACTGGAGCCCTGCAAAAGTAACCGAGTGCCATGTCATGCAAGGCGATATTCTCGAAGCGGCAGCTGCTATGCTGAAGCCAGGCGGGACGCTGGTCTACTCCACCTGCACATTTGCTCCGTTGGAAAATGAGCAATCACTGGTTAACTTTCTGGATAGTCACCCGGAATTTGAGATCGTCTCGCTGCCACATGCAGATTGCTTTTCTGCTGGCCAACCCGCGTGGGCCTCTCCGCAAAACGAGCAGCTCACCCAGACAGCCAGATTGTGGCCGCATCGTCTACAGGGAGAAGGTCATTACCTCGCCAAGCTGCAAAAGAGTGAGAACGCTGAAGTTCATGAACCTTCCGGGAAGCGTAAAGAAAAGCGTGTGGCAAAATCGGCTCCGGCAGGTCGAAAAGAAGCCCTGGCAGCGTGGCGTACGTTCGCGGACGAAGCACTCCCGGCGCTCTCCAAACCATTCGATGATGAATCAGCTTTTCTTTTGTTCGGCGAGCAGCTCTACTACTCACCTGCTCCCGAGCTCGATTGGGACAAGCTCAAGGTCGCGCGCGTCGGTCTGCACCTAGGAACCGTAAAAAAGAACAGATTTGAACCTGCACACGCCTTGGCAC